>NZ_JBKQOT010000218.1:0-3974 GCF_052145395.1 Roseiarcus sp. | reverse complement strand
GCTTCGGCGCCCCCGACGCGTTTCTCCTCGAACCGCACAGACGAACTGGGCTGCGCCCTCAAGATGCGATTGCCCGGGATGTCACCTGCAGGTTCGCATGAACTTGTTGGCGTAGTCGTAGCTCATTGTTGCAAGGGCGTCAGTCAGTCCGCCTTGCGCGACGATCCAGGCGCGAACCCATTTTGGGTATTTATGCAGCATGTAACCTTTGACCTGGTCTGCGGCCGGCGCCGATGGCCCAGACGGAGCGTGAAACCGGAAGTACGACCCCTCCGATATGCAGGTTTCCTCGGTTGGCAGGGCGAGGAAAAGCGTGCACGCAGAATCGCACCGGCCAACAAACTTGACCTGCTGTTTCGTCGCCTGAAGTTCGTACAGCCGCAACGCATACTCCGCGACGTTGCCGCCGCTGTCGTTACCGATTTCAATGGTTTGCTGAGCGTCGCGCTCGGCGGGCTGCAATTCCTGTCGATTTTGCTCCCGAGCCGCCTCAGCGGTTGCCGCAAGCCCAATCGCCAATCCGAGCCCAAAAAGGATTGCGCGAGTCAGTCGGAGAACTATGGGCAGCGTAAAACGAGGGGCATTGGTTTGAACAGAAGATTTAGCAATCACGAAGTACTCCTGCGGTGCGAACGCCCAGGTTGGACTGGAAAATATTACAATTGTGTGACATTCTCGGCGACGATCCACACCTGACAGGGCGCCAGCGCTTGGGGTAATCCACAGCCCTTGGCGTCGGCGGGGCGCACGACCCTCCAGCAAGGTCCGAATCGCTGAGCCATTGCGCAATGCACTCCCTTGCGCCTTGCGTGCGCCTATGGAGCCGGCTTCGCGTGACCGCAATCCGCCCGGAAGCGGAGATTCAGACCGAAACAGGACCAGCGCTCGGAGTTGACGAAGTCCGCGACTCCTGCGCTCAACGGGGCGCAATCAGACGCTTGCCCGAGGGCGCCACTTGAACGAGTCGATTCCGACGACCTCCCTCTACGTCCGCATCGGCGGCGAACCGGCGCTCGTCGCCTTCGTCGAGCGCTTCTACGAGGCGATGGCGAGCGACCCCGCAGTCACGCGCATCTGGGGCTGGCATCCGCCGGACATCGCCGAACTCAAGCCAAAACTCGTCGCATTCTTGAGCGGATTCGTCGGCGGACCGCCGCTCTACCCCCAGCTTTACGGGCCGCCGTTCATGCGCGCGCGGCATCTGCCGTTCCCCATCGGCGCTGAGGAACGGGACATGTGGCTCAGATGCGCGCGCGTCGCGCTCGACGCGGCCGTCGCCGACCCGCAAGCGCGCGCCGAGTTCGGCCTGAAGCTCGCGGCCTTCGCCGACCACATGCGCAACGTCGCGCCGGCCGGGGCGCAGGTTGGAGAGGGACCCGACGCGGCGAGCGGCAGACCCTAGCGCTGTGTTCACGGGGACCGATCGGTGTCGCCGACTCGCCTGGCGGTCTTCGAAGGCGCGGCCGCCCGCGGGACGTCGGAGCCTCGCGACCGATTGGGGTCGGCCTAGAACGGAGGCAGCGCCGGGTCTGATCGGCGCCGCGAAGTCCTTATCCAACTAAGGTCGGGCTGTTGAAAACAGAGGGGCGCTGCTGAATACTCCCCCGCCACTGAAAAGAGCGACCGCGCGTCGCCGGGCGGGGCCGTCGGCGCCGCGATGAAGGGAGGAGCGGCTCTTGGGGTCGGCGCGCGAGACAAGCGTTGCGAGCGACACGTTCGCAAAGCTCCTTCGGGAGCACGCCGTGCGCCGCGGCGACCGTCCCGCATTCCGCCACAAGGATTTCGGCCTCTGGCAGACGTGGACCTGGGCTCAGGTGTACCACGAGACGCGCGCGATCGCCGCAGGCCTCATCGGGCTCGGACTCGATCGAGGCCACACGATGGCGATCGCTGGCGCAAACCGGCCGAAGCTCTACTGGTCGATGACCGCGGCGCAGATGATCGGCGCGATTCCGGCGCCCTTCTATGCCGATTCCGTCGCCGACGAACTCGCAACGCTGCTCGAACACGCCGAGGCCTCGGTCGTCATCGCGCAGGACCAGGAGCAGGTCGACAAGATTTTGTCCACGCGCGACCGCCTGCCGCGCGTCCGGCACATCCTCTACGACGAACCGCGCGGGCTCGGCGACTATGACGAGCCCGGCCTTCATGCGCTGGCAGCCGTCATGGCAAAGGGCCGCGCCGCTCTCGTCGACGCTATCGCCTCGGCCGACCTCGACCGCCGAATCGACGCCGGCAAGGGCTCGGACCCCTCGGTGATCCTCTACACTTCGGGGACCACCGGCCGCTCGAAGGGCGTGGTGCTGAGCGGCGAGCGCTCGATCGTCGCCGCGCGCTCGACCGTCGCCTTCGACCGGCTGACCGAACGCGACGAGGTGCTCGCCTACCTGCCGCTCGCCTGGGTCGGCGACCACTACCTCAATTACGCGCAGGGCTATGTCGCAGGCTTTTGCATGGCTTGTCCCGAAAGCGCCGACACGGCGGCGGGCGACCTGCGTGAGATCGGCCCGACCTTTCATTTCGCCCCGCCGCGGGTGTTCGAGGCGCTGCTGACCCGCGTTGAGATCCGCATGGAGGACGCAGGCGCGGTCAAGAAATGGCTGTACCGCCGGTTCATGGAGGTGGCGAAGCGCTGGGGCGAAAGGATCGCGAACGGCGAGAAGGTCCCGTTCAGCGCACGGCTCGCCTACGGCCTCGGCGACCTTCTCATCTACGCCCCGCTGAAAAACGCGCTCGGCTTCTCACGCATCCGCGTCGCCTATACCGCGGGCGAAGCGATCGGCGCCGACCTCTTCGCCTTCTACCGCTCGATCGGCCTCAACCTGAAGCAGCTCTACGGGCAGACGGAAGCGTTCCTGTATGTGACCGCGCAGGCCGATCGCGCGGTGCGCTCGGACGCCGTCGGGCCGCCGGCGCCCGACGTCTATGTGCGCATCGCCTCGGACGGCGAAGTGCAGTTCAAGTCGCCCGGCATGTTCGTCGGCTACTTCCGTGAGGATGACAAGACGCGCGAGGCTCTGACCGAGGACGGCTACGTCAAGACGGGCGACGCCGGATTCTTCGAGGCGGACGGACAGCTCAAGATCGTCGACCGCGCCAAGGATGTCGGGCGGCTCGTCAACGGCCAGCTGTTCCCGCCCAAGTACATCGAGAACAAACTCAAATTCTTCCCCAATATCCGCGAGGCGGTGGCGATCGGTGACGGGCGCGAGTTCGTCACCGCGATGATCAACATCGAGCTCGCCTCGGTCGGCAATTGGGCCGAGCGCAACAACGTCTCCTACGCCTCGTACCAGGAGCTGGCCGCGCATCCGCGCGTCACCGAGATGATCGGGGCTCACGTCGACGCGGTGAACCACGCGCTGAGCCGAGAGCCGATGATGGCGGGGGCGCAGATCCGGCGTTTCCTCATTTTGCCGAAGGAGCTTGACGCCGACGACGGCGAATTGACCCGCACGCAGAAGGTGCGGCGCCGCTTCATCGCCGAGCGCTACGCGCCCCTGATCGACGGCCTCTACAACGGCGCGGAAGAGGCTTCGATCGCCGCCGAGATCACCTACGAGGACGGCCGCAAGGGCAAGCTCGTCGGCGCTTCGCGCATCGTCGACACGCCGCCCTATCCCAAGGCGCCCGAGGCGCGCGCGGCATGACGGAGGCTGCGGACGCCATCCTGCTCGCGGTCGAGAACGTGTCGCTGTCGTTCGGCGGCGTGCGCGCGATATCGGACGTGTCGTTCGACATCCGCAAGGGAGAAATCCGCGCCATCATCGGCCCGAACGGCGCCGGCAAGACCTCGATGCTCAACGTGGTCAACGGCTTCTACCACCCGCAAGAGGGCCGAATCACCTACAGGGGCCGCACGCGTTCGCGCATGAAGCCCCACGATGCGGCCGAGCAGGGGGTCGCGCGCACCTTCCAGAACGTCGCCCTGTTCAAGGGCATGACGACGCTCGACAACATCATGACCGGACGCA
>NZ_JBKQOT010000217.1:0-3357 GCF_052145395.1 Roseiarcus sp. | reverse complement strand
GTCGATCAGGCGCAACACAGCCGGATGCAGGCTGTCGGCCTCGGCCGCGAGCTCCGGGTGCTGCCGGTCGATGGCGAGGGCGTACTGGGTCAGGTCGTTGGTGCCGATCGAGAAGAAGTCGACGTAGGGGGCGAAGCGGTCGGCGAGGATGGCGGCCGAGGGCACCTCGACCATAATGCCGAGCGGAACTTTCGGAGCGCCGAGTTCGGCGCGGATGCGCTCGCATGCGGCGCTGAGAGCGACGACCTCCTGCAACGACGTGATCATCGGGAACATGATCGAGAGCTTCCGTCCACCTTTGGCGGCGCGATAAAGCGCGCGCAGCTGCGGCTCGAGGAGATCAGGACGCCGCAGCAGCAGGCGGGCGCCGCGCACGCCGAGGAAGGGGTTGGCCTCCTGCGGCAGGGCGAGATGGGCGACCTGCTTGTCGCCGCCGATGTCGAGGGCGCGCACGATGAGCGGCCGGCTCCCCAGCGCATCGAGCATGCCCGTGTAGATTTCGGCCTGCTTGTCCTCGGTGGGGGTCGCGCCGTGCTCGAGGAAGAGGAACTCGGTGCGCATCAGGCCAACGCCCTCGGCGCCGAGATCGAGCGCCAGAGCGATCTGATCGGGCGTGTTGACGTTCGCGGCGATCTCGACCGTATGGCCGTCGACCGTCACGGCGGGGGCCGCGCGATCCTGGCTCTCCTGCACCCGGCGTGCGGCCTCCGCGGCCATGCGCTCGCGCGCCGAGGCGATCGCCGCCTCGTTCGGGTCGAGCCACAGCCGGGCGCCATTGCCGTCGAGAATGCCTTCAGCGCCTTCTGAAACGTCGAGCAGGGCGTCGCCGGCGGCGACGAGCGCCGGCAGGCCGAGCGTGCGGGCGAGAATGGCGGTGTGGGAAGTCGGTCCGCCGCGAGCGGTGGCGAGCGCCACGATGCGGGCGGTGTCGAGCCCCGCGGTGTCGGACGGCGTGAGGTCGTCGGCGACGAGGATCACAGGTCCGTCCGGCAGATCAGAGGCGGCGCTCGTGGTCTCGAGCTCGGGCGCGAGACGCGCCAGAACCCGGCGGCCGACGTCGCGCAGGTCGACTGCGCGGGCGGCGAGCATCGGGTTGCCCATGGCGGCGATGCGGTCGGCGGTCCGGCTGACCGCCTCGCGCCAGGCCCAGGCGGGTCCGTGGCCCTCGACCATCAGCTGGCAGGTGAGGGTCACGAGGTCGGTGTCGGAGAGGAACTCGGCCTGCGCCTTGAAGATGCCGGCCTCGGCGGCGCCGAGGCGTCGGCCCGTGTCGTCGGCGAGCACGGCGAGTTGCTGCTTCGTCGACACGATCGCGTCATTCAGGCGGTCGCCGCCGTCGATCAGCGGCAGCGGAACGTCCGGCACGACGATCTCGGCCGGGCGGACCACGTGAAGCCGGCCCACGGCGAGGCCTGGGGAGGCGGAGATGCCGGGAATGGAGGGCAGCGGCGTCGGCGGGCTCCAGCCGGGCGCGGCGGCCTTGGCGGCGGCTTTGGCGGCGTCCGCTTTCTCCTGGAGGGTGAGGCCGGTAATCGCAGCCCTCATTTGGGCGAGCGCTTCCTGAGCGCCCTCGCCCTCGGCGGAGACCACGACCTGATCGCCCTCGACGAGGCCGAGGCGGAGCAGAGAGATGAGATTGCGCGGATCGGCGGTCTGGTCGCCGCGGCGAATGCGCAGCGTCGCGCGCGTGCGGCGGGCGGTGTCGATCCAGTGAGCGGCGGGCCGCGCATGGAGGCCGCTGGGATAGTCGCAGGTCCAGGCGAAGCGCTCGGCGAGATCGACCGCCGGGGCGCCGGCGGCGATGCTCTCGACCGGCGCGCTCGTCAGAGCGGCGACGATCTCGCGGGCGTCGGTGGTGCGCGCCAGGGCGTCGAGCGCGGCCTCGTCCTGCATGAGGCCGGTGAGGCGGCGCAAAATGGCGATGTGGGCGTCGGACTGGGCGGCGATCGCGACGACAAGGCGCGCGGTCTGGCCTTCGTTCCAGACGACGCCTTCGGGCGCCTGCAGGATCGCCAGGCCAATCTGCCGCACCATGGCGCGGTCCTCGATCATGGCGTGCGGGATGGCGACGCCATGGCCGAGAAAGGTGTCGGCGACCGCTTCGCGCCGCATCATCGATTCGACGTAGGCCGGGTCGATGCGGCCCGCGGCCACCAGCATCTGCGCGGCTTCGCGGATCGCCGCCTCCTTGGTGGCGGGATGGGCGCCGAGGCGCACGAGTTCGGTTGATAGGATCTGTGGATTTGGTGCGGCGGACATGGGCGAGCCTTTCTTCCCGGATGTCTTTTTGTCGACGCCTATATGAAAACGTTCTCAGTCCTGTGTCAAGAGGAATTCTGTTGAAATTGCGCGAATTTTCTGCAACCATGAATCCATAGGGTGCCATGACGCGGCAATCTCAACGCAAATGAATGGGAACGTTTTCTGCAATGTCCATCGGCATCAAGGATGTGGCCCGCATAGCGGGCGTCTCGCCGGCGACGGTGTCGCGGGTGTTCTCCAACGGGCCGGTCAGCGCCGACCTCAAGAAAAAGGTCGAGGCGGCGGTGAAGGCGACCGGGTATCGCCCCAATCTGTCGGCGCGTCGCCTGCGCTCGCAGCACTCGTCGACCGTCGGGCTCATCGTCTCCGACCTCCGCAACCCGTTCTTCACCACCCTGAGCCGAGCGGTGGAGGATGCGGCCTACCGGGCCGACATGCGGGTGGTCCTGTGCAACACCGACGAGAACCCGGCGCGCGAGGCCATGTATCTTCGCCTGATGCAGGAAGAGCGGATCACCGGCGTCATCTACGCGCCGACGCGCAAGATGGCCGAGACGCTCGAGTCCATGGATTTCGACTTCCCGGTCGTTCTGGTCGACCGCGCCGGGCCGACGGGGACGCTGGATTCGGTGGGGATCGACAACAGGGAGGCCGCCGGCGTTCTGGCCGATCATCTCGTCGCAGAAGGCCACCGCCGCATCGTCGGCTTCTTCGGCAACACCTCGTCCACGGCCGCGGAACGCCACGACGGCTACGCCGCGACGATGGCGCGCCACGGGCTTCCGACCGACGCCTGTTTCCTGCCGCCGGCGGCGGCGGAGGCGGAGGCGGAGCTGATGCGGCGGCTCTCGGCAGGCGAGCGGCCCGACGCGGTCATGGCGTCGAACGGGCTCATGCTGCTCGGCCTCTATCGCAGCGTCCGACGGGCCGGGCTCGAGACGCCGCGCGACATCGCCATCGCCGGGTTCGATAACGAGATCTGGACGGAACTCGTCGGGCCGGGGCTCACCGTGATCGAACAACCGGTCGCCGAAATCGGTCGGGCCGCCATGGATCTGCTCTTTGAACGCCTGCGCACGCCGGACATGGCGACGC
>NZ_JBKQOT010000216.1:0-5876 GCF_052145395.1 Roseiarcus sp. | reverse complement strand
TTGCATTCGGTTCTTCTCCAGCATGACCGTATGCGTGCCTTCCCCGATTTCGATCATGCGCTTGTAGGGCGCGTGCGTCAGCTTGGCAAAAAAGCTTCTGGTCATGCTGGTCATGTAGCTTGGAAGATCGGCGTCCCATTCGGCGTGCACGAGCAGAGTCGGGCCCGTTATTTCGTCAGGGTCGTAGGAGGGTTTACCTGCGAGCCAGAACTGGTTGAATTCGGCGAAGACGCCGTTCGGTGCTCTGAGCCGAGGCGGATTCATCCTGGAGCCAACCGGATCGGTCGCTAGGGTCGCGCGCCACCATTCGTCGAATACACCCGGAGGCACGAGCGTCTGCCGTTTGTCCTCCGGGACTCCCCTATACCAGCGCTTCCTGGCCCCCTCCTCGTCCACCAGCCGATAGGCCGGGAGCGCCTGCTGCTTTGGGTCGGTCGGAGGCTCGAACACCCAGGCGGGCGCATAAAGAACCAGGCGCTCGATCTTCTCGTTGTGTTTTGCGGTGTAGGCGCCTGCGATCGACGTGCCCCAGGACCAGCCCATCAGGTCGAGTTTCGGAATTCGTCGCAGCGCCAGCACGTAATCCACTGCGGCGCCGAGGTCGGTTCCCGCCTGCTCGGAGGTTGCAACCGGGGCCCCGGCTTCCGGCGCTTGGTCCATCTCGGGAGGCCGGGTTGAGCGGCCGTATCCGCGGACGTCAACGAGAAACACGTCGAAGCCCGCCCGTGCGAACAGATCCATCATCGATTCGCCTTCGATGGGAAGATCGAAGCTGGTCTCCGCCGGATACGTCGCACCGTGGATGAACAAGAGTGTCCGTCCGGGCGACGGCGCAGGCATGTTCGCAAGGTGCTTGTTGCGGACGAACAGGTCGATGCCTGGCGTGGAGGATTGCACCATTCGATCCTCCATGATCACATCCGTAGGACCGGCCATTGCGGAAGACCCCCCGAACGCGCCGCACGCGAGCGCGAGCCAAGTCATCAAAATGCGCATTCCACCCTCCGTGTGTCGCCTCTCGGTTGGTTTATCGCCTGCCAACTGCCGGAACATTACTGGACGTCCAGCAGATCCTCCGTCGATCGACCCGGATCCGCGCGAATTCCGTCACCATATGCAAGGCGGCGCCGCCTAAGCCCCTCCAAGCAGGAGCCCTGACGACCCATGAAAAACCTCCTCGCGTCTTGGCAGCTCTGGGCGGTTCTCTCCGCGGCGTTTGCCGCGCTGACGGCGATCTTCGCCAAGGTCGGGGTCGAGAACGTCGGCTCCGACTTCGCCACCTTCATCCGCACCATCGTCATTCTCTGCGCGGCGGGCGCGATCCTCGCGCTCACCGGCCAGTGGCAGCCGCTGAACTCGGTCTCGCCGCGAAGCTACATCTTTCTCGTCCTGTCGGGGCTCGCGACCGGATTCTCGTGGCTCTGCTATTTCCGCGCGCTGAAACTTGGCGACGCGGCGCGCGTCGCCCCGATCGACAAGCTCAGCGTGGTGCTGGTGGCGATCTTCGGCGTCGTTTTCTTAGGCGAGAAGCTTGCGCCGCAAAACTGGCTCGGGGTCGCGCTGATCGCGGCCGGCGCGATCCTGGTGGCGCTTAGGTTCTAGAGGGCGGGGGCCGCGCGAGGCGGCTGCGGGCGAGGATGAGGGCGATCGCCGCCGATCCGAGCCGGGCGATGGTGTTGTCGGCCCGGCTCGTCAGGATGATCGGGACCCGCGCGCCGAGCACGATGCCGGCCATCTCCGCGTCGGCCAGATAGACGAGCTGCTTCGCCAGCATGTTGCCCGCCTCGAGGTCGGGGACGACGAGAATGTCGGCCTGGCCGGCGACGGGCGAGACAATGCCCTTGGTGCGCGCGGCCTCGAGCGACACGGCGTTGTCGAAGCCGAGCGGCCCGTCGAGGATTCCGCCGGTGATCTGGCCGCGGTCGGCCATCTTGCACAGCGCCGCAGCGTCGATCGTCGAGCGGATTTCGGGGGAAACGGTCTCCACCGCCGAGAGGATCGCTACCCGCGGGGTGATGATGCCGAGCGCGGTGACGAGGTCGATGGCGTTCTGCACGATGTCGCGCTTGTCGATCAGCGTCGGGTAGATGTTGACCGCCGCGTCGGTGATGAACAGCGCCCGCGGATAGGCCGGCGCGTCGATCGCGAACACGTGGCTGATGCGCCGGGAGGTGCGCAGGCCGGCCTCATGGCCGACCACCTCGTGCATCAGTTCGTCGGTGTGAAGCGCTCCCTTCATCACCGCCTCGACCTTGCCCGCCCGCGCCAGCTCCGCCGCTTTGGCCGCGGCGGCGTGACTGTGTTCAGTCGGGACCATCTCGAAGCTGGAAATGTCGAAGCCATGCGCCTCGGCGGCTTGGCGGATCTTCTTTTCCGGCCCGATCAGCACCGGCTCGATCAGCTCTTCGCGCGCCGCCTCGATCGCGCCGCGCAGCGAGGCCTCGTCGACAGGATGAACGATCGCGGTCCGGATCGGCTTCATCGAGCGGGTGGCCTCGATCAGCTGCCGATACCGGCGCCCTTTCTCGCGCATCTCCTCGACATAGTCTTCGCGCGGCTCGGCGGCGGTCGCCTTCTTCGGCGCCACAACCTCCGCCGTTCCCGCCATGGCGAGGTCGCCGTGCTGGTTGGTCGCGCGCACCTCGATTGTCACGCGCCGGCCTTCTGCGACCCTGGCCGTGACCTTGGCGACGATCGTCATCACGTCGCCGGGGCGGGCCGGGGTCGTCGTCTCGATCGTCTGGCGGAGGAGCTTTGAGCCGGTTCCGGGCAGCCGCCCGGCGATCAGCGCGCTCATCAGCGCGCTCGCCCAGCCGGTCTGGCCGGCGTCGATGCTGAAGGCGCGGCTGGCGGCGACGGCCGGGTCGACGAGGCCCGCGCCCATCGTCGCCGCCTGGGTCGCGAGCAGGGAAAAGTCCTCCGGCGTCAGCGTATGGACAAGACGATCCTCATCGCCGACCTGCAGCACGTCGAATGGACGGTTACCGATTGCAGACATGAATGCTTCCCCAGAAACATTTTCCGGACGATGAAGCGCTACGCCCGGACGCTTGCGCCGGCTTTGCCCGTCGCTCGCTTTCCCTGTTGCGCCGGCAGCCAGTTCGTATCCGGTCCAACCGGCCGCAGACGATCGCCATGATGGGCCCGGTATACGCGCTCACGGTCGCCGTCGCCAGAAGCGCAAATGTCGCGCCCGCGCCATTAAAGCGCCCTGTTCCGGTCCGCCCCGGCGTTTTTCGCGCGAAAGGCGCGGTCGGGCTTTGCCGGTCGGTAACAATCGACTGCCGGCGAGCGAAAGCCGGGCAGACGGCGCCCCGGCGCCGAAAACGGGAGACGAATCCTTGACCGACCGGCTGACCCTTCACGCAGCGCTTGTGGCGCTCCTCCTTGCCGTCCCGACCTCCGCTTTCGCCGCCGACGCCGCCCACCCGACCGTGGTGGAGCTCTTCCAGAGCCAGGGATGCTCGTCCTGTCCGCCCGCGGCGGCCAACGTGCGCGCGGTCAGCGACCGCCCCGACGTACTGGCGCTTGCTTTCGAGGTCGACTACTGGGACCGGCTCGGCTGGAAGGACACGGTCTCGAGCCCCGCCTGGACGGCGCGCCAATACGCCTACGCGCACGCCATGGCGCGTGACGGCGTCTATACGCCTCAGGTCGTGGTGAACGGCCGCGTCGAGGGCGACGGCCTGGAAGCGGGCGGCCTCACGGCGCTGATTCGCGAGGGCGATCGCGGCGCCGGCGGCCCCGGGGTTTCCTTTGCCGGCGGCGCCGTGTCGGTTGGGTCGGGGACGGCGCCCGCTCGCGGCGCCGACGTCTGGCTCGTCCGTTACGACCCGCGCGTCGTCGAGGTGGCGGTCAAGCGCGGCGAGAACGCCGGCCGCACCCTGCCGCACAAGGACGTGGTGCGCGAGATGGCGTTGCTCGGCCATTGGGACGGAGGCGCCGCGTCCTTCCCCGCGCCCGCCGGGCCGCCGGATCTCGGCGAAGCGGCGATCGTCCAGGAGGCGGGCGCCGGACCGATCCTGGCGGCGGCGAAGAGGTGAAGTTTTTTTGCGCGATTTCCCTCTGGCGCCGGCCGCGCGAGGTTTTAGACTTCCCAGTCGACTGCGCGGCGGGAAAGCCGTCGGCGCATCGACGAAGGGGAGACGCCGCATTCGTATCCATGCCTCCGCTCCGGCGATCGCGCTCGTCCTTTTCTTCCTGTCGCCGACGGGACGGGCGGACTCGTTTTCGACCGCCTGGCCGACGCCCCCGTCCGTCACGTTCAGCGATCTCTATCGCGCGGTCGAGATGGGCAGCCTATTCGCCGACCAGAAGACGTTCGCCGACGCGACGCCGAAGGAACCGCCCGCCGACGTCATGGCGGCCTACGAGCGGGAGAAGGGGCTGCCGGGATTCGACTTAAGGGCCTTCGTCGACCGCCATTTCGCGCCGCCATCACGACATGTCGTCGCCTTTACGCCCCAGCCGGATCAGGACGTCCGGGCCTATATCCGCGACACGTGGATGACGCTCACGCGCAACCCCGATCAGGCCGAGCCTTTCTCTTCGCTGCTTCCGTTGCCGCACCCTTATGTCGTGCCGGGCGGCCGCTTCAGCGAGATCTACTACTGGGACAGCTACTTCGTCATGCTGGGCCTGGTTCAGGACGGACGGGTCGATCTCGCCCGCGCCATGCTCGACAACATCGCATCGCTGATCGAGCGCTACGGGCATATGCCGAACGGCAACCGCAGCTATTATCTCAGCCGTTCCCAGCCGCCCTTTTTCTCGCTGATGGTCGAACTCGTCGCGGCGCACGAGGGCGACTCCGTCTTCGTCCAGTTTCTTCCCGAGCTTGAGACCGAATACGCCTACTGGATGGATGGCGCCCAGGACCTCAAGCCCGGTTCGGCCTTCCGTCACGTCGTGCGGCTTCCCGACGGGACGCTGTTCAATCGTTACTGGGACGATCGCGCCGCGCCGCGCGACGAATCCTATCGCGACGACGTCGAGACGGCGCGTCGCGCGGGCCGTCCGGCGGAGGAGGTCTACCGCGACCTTAGGGCCGGGGCGGAAAGCGGCTGGGACTTCAGTTCGCGCTGGCTCGCCGACGGCAAGACCCTCTCGACCATCCGCACCACGGATATCGCGCCCGTCGATCTCAACGCCGCCCTGGTTCACCTGGAACGGACGCTCGCAAAGGCCTATCGGCTCAAGGGCGACAGGGAAGCCTCGCAACGCCGTCAGGCCGACGCCGACAGGCGGTCCGAGGCGATCCGCCGAATCTTGTGGAACGGCGAGGGCGGCTTTTTCGCCGACGATCTATGGCGGGAAGGGCGTCTCAGCGAGACGTTGACCGCGGCGACGGCGGCGCCGCTCGCCTTCGGCGTCGCGACCCCGGATGAGGCCCACGCGGTCGCGGAAACGATCCGGAAGCGCCTGCTCGGGCCCGGCGGTCTCGAGACGACGCTCGCAGAAACCGGTCAGCAGTGGGACCAGCCCAACGGCTGGGCGCCCCTGCAATATCTCGCGATCGAGGGCTTTAGAGCCTACGCCGAGCCGGACCTCGCGCGCGAAATCGCGCGACGCTGGATCGCGACCAACGTCGGCAGTTACGCCGCTCTCGGCGTGCTCGCGGAGAAGTACGACGTGGCCCGGCCGCCGGACGCCGGCGCGGCGGTCGGGCGCGGCGGCGAATATGCGCTGCAAATCGGGTTTGGCTGGACCAACGGCGTGCTCGCCGCGCTCATGGCCGAATATCCCGATCTGGCTCAGGAAGCGTTGCGGAAGAACCCGTAGTCCGCTGGCGCCAGCGGCGCGGAGAAAAAATGAAAAGGCGCGGCTCATGGAGCAGCGCCTTCGATTGCCTGGGAGCCAACCAGCGCCTGCGGCGC
>NZ_JBKQOT010000215.1:0-10378 GCF_052145395.1 Roseiarcus sp. | reverse complement strand
AATCCAACCGCCAACCCAGATCAGCCTGTCAGCCAACCCAAACCAGCAGAAAGAAACCCAGACGCAAGGACCACGCCGCCCACGTCTCTCTTCCTTCCGATGAAATTGTCAAACAGCGCAAGCTTCGCTCCAGCCCGAAGGCCGAAACCGCAAACTCCCGGGGCGCTCTCCCTCCGAAGGAGCGTCCGCTCTCTCCGAAAATCGGAACCCCAAACCCTTCTAACCATGCGCGATCACCCGCAGGCGACCAAAAACGACCAAACCCACTATACCCGCCTCTCAGCAGGTGGGAGGTTCGATCGTTCCAATCTGAAGACCAGATGGCAAACCAACCGCAGTCGCGGCAGCGCCGTCGGTGGTGCGGATATAGGGAACTCGGATTTTCCTGTCAAACACTTTTTTGAAAAATTTGTCACAGCTTCATGACTGTCGCGAAAGCGCTTGAGAAAACAACGCTCGCCGCGTATTCGCCATGGTTGCGCGCAATAGGCCCGGGCGAAGGCGGCGAGTCGCGGTCGGCGATAGCGTCGCGGCCGACACGGCGTTAGCACTGGGACAGCGCCCGTGGGCGGTCCCGACGACGGGAACGAGCGGAAAGACAGGTTTTGATCACAGCAACGGCCGCTTTTCCCCGTCTTGGCGCGCGCGGCGATCGCGTCGCCGGGGTCGGCCTCGAGCTCGGCGTCGAGGCGCCGATCCGGCGCGGCGACGACCGGCTCGATCGCGCCGAACGTCGCCGTGCGTCGCTGAGATGGCTCGCCGGCGCCGCGCTCACCGGCCTCAGCGGCGTGGCGCTGATCGGCGCCGCGCTCTATTTCGATCTCGACAGCCAGTATGATTTCGCCGAGGCGCCCGAATTCGTGACCGGCGTCGCTCCGACCGATTCGCAGGAGGAGGGCGTCGGTCCAGGCAAGGGCGACCGGCTCCTGCGGCCCGTCGACATCGGTTCCGACACGCAGACCTACAGCGTTCCGACGACCATCAAGGTCGGCGACAAGGAGGTCGTGAAGGCGCGCGCCATCACGCGACTGCAGACGACCCTTACCTTGACGCCGACCGGATTTGCCGACGCGGTCCCGCCCTTCAATCCGCTCAAACTGTCCGACAAGGCGGAGACGGCGGACGCCGCCCCGGATCCTGGGCCGGTGCAGGACGACGCCGAAGTGTCGTTCCGCACGACGGACCTCAGCGCGGGGGACGCCGCCCTCGCGACAGGCGAGTTGTCGGCGACCGAAGCGCAGGCGCAGGTGGTCGAGACCCTGAAGGTCCAGCCCGAGACGCCGAAAGCGCCCGCCCAGCCGCTGCCCCCCCAGCTCATGCTGATGCGCACCAGCCAGGCCGGAGGCGACCCGCTCGGGTCCGCGCTCACTTACGCGACGGTCGGCAGCGTGAGTTCGAGCGCGCCCTTCGCCTCGATCGAAGTGCGCATGATCCCGGAAAACGTCACGAATGTCGCCAAGTCCGCCGGTTCCGAGGACGCCTCCCCGACCGAGAAGCTGGTCCAGATGCGGCGGGGCGAGACCTTCGAGGACGTCCTGAAAGCCAATGGAGCGGCCCCCGAGGCGGCGGCTGCGATCCTATCGGCCTTCGGCGTCAAGCGCGGCGAGGCGCCGGTCGGCGAGGGGCAGAAGATCATTCTGCTCCCGGAAGAGCCGAGCGTACGAGGGGAAAAACCGCGGATCGCCCGGGTCTCGGTCTACGCCGACGATCAGCTCAAGGCGACCGTGGCGATCAACGACGCAGGAACTTACGCGCCGGTCTCGATCAGGACGGCGGTCGGAGCGCGTAAGCCGCGGGCGGACGACAGCGATTCAGGCGGGATGAGCCTGTATCAAAGCTTTTATGAAACCGCGTTGAAGCAGGGCCTGCCGAAGCCGATGGTCGAGCTTTTGACGCGGATATTCGCCAATGACGTCGACTTCCAGCGGTCGACCACGCCCGGCGATTCAATCGAGGCGTTCTTTTCCGATCCAGACGACGTCGACCCGCGCGCCGAACTCCTCTACGCCACGCTCACCGTCCACGATCAGACTTATAAGTACTATCGTTTCCAGGCGCCCGACGACAACAGCGTCGACTATTACGACGAGAGCGGCCGCTCCAACCGAAAGTTCCTTCTGCGCAAACCGATCGCCGAGGGCGACATCACCTCGCCGTTCGGGATGCGCTTTCACCCGATCCTGCACTTCTCGCGGATGCATACCGGCGTGGACTGGGGCGCGCCGATCGGCACGCCGATCTTCGCCGCCGGCAACGGCGTCGTCATCAAGGCGGGATGGGACTCCGGCTACGGACGTCGGGTCGAGGTCCAGCACGCCAATGGCTACGTGACCACGTACAATCACATGTCCGGTTTCGGCCGGGGAATCACGGAAGGCGCGCACGTCGCGCAGGGCCAGGTTATCGGCTACCTCGGGCAGACTGGCCTCGCGACCGGACCGCACCTCCACTACGAAGTCATCATCAACGGCAACTTCGTTGACCCGATGGCGATCAAACTCGCTCGTACGCGCGAGTTCGACGGCAAGATGCTGGCGTCCTTCAGGCGCGAGCGCGACCGGATCGACCAGTTGAGATCGCAGGCGCCCGCCGCCGAGGCGGCTGACAAGGCCCCCGCCAGCGTGACCGCCAAGATCAACTGAGCAAAAACCGACTGAGGGTGACGGCGATAGCCGGAGCGCCCTCGCCCGGAAAGCCTAACGCCCTGCGGACATCAGCTGCGGTCACGCCTTGCGCCCTGAGCCCCGCGAGCGAAGGCGAATTGCGGCTTTTCGACAGTTTGTCGCCGCCGGCGTCGACCACGAGGCGGTGGTGACGGTAGCGCGGCGCGGGCAGGCCGAGCAGGTCCTGCAGCAGCCGATGGACCGAGGTCGCAGCCAGGAGGTCCCGGCCGCGCACGACGTCGGTAACGCCCTGAAGCGCGTCGTCGATCGTGACGGCCAGATGATAGCTCGCGGCGAGATCGCGTCCGCGCAACACGACGTCGCCCCAGGTCGCCGGATCGGCCGCGCGCGCCTCGGGCGCCGTCCCTTCCCCGTATTCGAGCCACACGATCCGCGCCGAGGCGAGTGCGATCGCACGCCCGATATCGAGCCGCCACGCCGCCTTGTCGCCGCGCGCGAGACGCGCCCGCTTTTCCACCGCCGGCAACGCGCGACATCGACCCGCATAGAGCGGCGCGCCGTCGGGATCGCGCCCGATCGCGGCGCGCGCAACCTCCGCACGGCTGCAGAAGCACGGGTAGACGAGACCGCGCGCCTCGAGACGGGCGAGCGCGCCCGCATAGTCCTCGGCGTGCTCGCTCTGCCGCCGCCGGGATCCGTCGAAGCGCAAACCCAGCCAATTCAGATCATCGAGGATCGCGGCCTCGTACGCGGGCTTGCAGCGGGTCCGGTCGAGGTCTTCAATGCGCAACAGCAGTCGTCCCCGCGTCTCGTCGGCGAGGCGCTGATTGCAGAGCGCGGAATAGGCGTGCCCAAGATGCAGCGCGCCATTGGGCGTCGGGGCAAACCGAAGGACTGGCGAGACGGAGGTGGCGTCCAGGCTCATGGCGGAAAATCGGATGCATGAAGCGACGCGCCGCGCAAGTCGGACGAAGCGCGCGTCGGCGCGGCGGATCTACCATCCTGGCCCCCCGATCGCGGATCAGGCGAGCCTCAGCGCGGGAACGGAGGCGCTGCGCGCGAAAGATCCGGAACTGATCGGCCGTCTCCTCGCGATTGGCGGCCCGCCGCCGCTGCGCCGGCGGGAGCCCGGGTTTGCGGGGCTCGCCGCAATCATCGTCTCGCAACAGGTCTCGGTGGCGAGCGCGAGCGCCATCTTCGGCCGTCTGGAGATGCGGATTGCGCCGCTCGAGGCCCGACGCCTTGCGACGGCCGCCGACGAGGACCTGCGCGGCTGCGGTCTGTCTGCGCCCAAGATGCGCGCCCTCCGGGCGGCGGCCGAGGCGGTTGTCGAAGGGCGCCTCGACCTCGAAGGACTTTCCGAACTCGACGCCGAGGAGGCGCACAAGGCGCTCGTCGCCGTGAACGGCGTCGGCCCGTGGACGGCGGACATCTTCCTCTTGTTCTGCCTCGGCCATCCCGACGCCTTTCCCGCCGGCGACCTCGCCCTTCAGGAGGCGGCGAAGCTGGCGCTCGCCTTGAAATCGCGGCCGCCCGCAGCGCGGCTCGAGCGGATCGCCGAGCGCTGGCGCCCGTGGCGCGGCGTGGCTGCGCGGATGCTGTGGGCCTACTATCGCGCGGTGAAGACGCGTTCCGGGATGGTCCTCGCCGACGGATCAGGCTAAGTGCGGCGCCGGAGCTGGATTGGAGCCATCCCGATGAGCGTCGCCCTGGACGGACCCCGGATACAAGCGAACGCAGGCCGGGCGACCGCGCTGGTGGTTTTTCTGCACGGCTACGGCGCGGATGGAAACGACCTGATCGAGATCGGCCGTCAGTGGCGCGCCCTCCTGCCGAACGCCGCTTTCGTCTCGCCGCACGCGCCCGAGCGCTGCACCGCGTCGCCGATGGGCCGCCAATGGTTCGCGCTTTCCAACCGGCCGCCGGATGATCCGTCTGGCGCCGAGGAACGCTGGAACGGCGTCGTCAAGGCGCGCGGCGCGATCGACGCCTTCCTCGACGCCGAGCTTCAGCGCCTCGGCCTCGACGAATCGAAGCTTGCTCTCGTCGGCTTCAGCCAGGGTACGATGATGGCGCTGCACGTCGGCCTGCGCCGCCGGCTCGCCCCGGCGGGAATCGTCGGCTATTCCGGCATGCTTGTCGGAGCCGAGAGGTTGAGCGAAGCGGCGGCGCGCGACGCCCGCGGCGCGCCTCCCCCGGTCCTGCTCATCCACGGCGACCAGGACCCGCTCATCCCGATCGATGCGACGTTCATGGCCGCCGAGGTACTGGCGGGCGCCGGCATCCCCGTTCAATGGCACATTTCCTTCGGGGTCGGCCACGGCATCGACGCTGGCGGCCTGCGTCACGGAGGCCAGTTCCTCGCCCGAGCGCTTTCGGGACGCCGACTCTAAGAGAACACGAAGGCGAATTTCCCCGCGCGCCTCCCACTCGCATGAAAGCCTCACCCGTCCGAGGGCAGGCCCAAAAAAGGAGGCCGCCTTTCGGCGGCCTTCAAGTCTAGGGAGGAAACGCCCAAGGAGGGCACGTGCGGGCAAACGCACCGCACTCCAACAAACTACTGCCTCGGCGCACCAAAAGCAAGAACTTTCGTCTCTCGAACCGAGCAAAAGTTGCCCATTCGAACAAAAATCTCGCCGTGCAATCTGAAAATCGAAAAACCCTTTCGCCATGGCCAGCGTATTTCTGATTTATCAGACTCAGCAGAGCCGGCGGCCGTCCGCGCCGGTTTAGCGCGTCGCCTCGGTCTCGATGATCAGATCGACCTTGTCGCTGATGTAGGGGATGAAGGTCTTCATCCCGAAGTCCGAGCGGTTCAGCGATCCGCGGGCGGAAAAGCCAATGGTCTCGGCCTTGTCGGTCGGGCGGACGCCGGACTTGTTGAGCGTGACCTCGAGCGTAACCGGCTTGGTGACGCCGAGCAGGGTCAAATCACCGGTCACTTCGCCGGTCTTGTCGTCCTTCTTGGTGAAGGTCTTGCCGACGAACGTCATGTCGGGGAATTCGGC
Source organism: Roseiarcus sp. (assembly GCF_052145395.1). Lineage (NCBI taxonomy): Bacteria > Pseudomonadati > Pseudomonadota > Alphaproteobacteria > Hyphomicrobiales > Roseiarcaceae > Roseiarcus > Roseiarcus sp. Next base: position 4,746 of record NZ_JBKQOT010000215.1, on the reverse strand, counting down.
GACGTTGAACCAGTCGGCGCCCTTGAGATCCGCGTCGCGTGGCGCGAACTGCGACTGAAGGCTCTCGGTCTTGACGTCGATGTTGAGTTTGCTTGCGGCCGGCGTGGTCGGGTCGAAACCGATCGTGCCGGTCGTGTCGGAAAATAGGCCGATCATGTTCGAAAAACCGAGGTGGTTGACTAAGAATAACACATGGGTGTGGTTGGGGTCGATCTTGTAATCGGCGGCGACAGCGGGCGCGGCGGCGCCGAGGATGGCGAGCGACGCATAAGCGAACGGGATGTGAGAGCGCATGGGATTCCTCAACTTCCAAGGGGATTGTCGTGACGCAACAAGAGGAGCGCCACGATCACCGGCAGCGGTGACAGGACGGCCAGCCCGGAAACGATCCAGGCGACGGCGGGTCGCTTCCGGAGGGCTGGCGACAACAGGCGAACCGCCCACGGGCCGAGAAACGGCGCGAGCGCGATCAGAGCCATCGCAAAGGGATCGGCGCGGCGCGTGACAAGGGCGATCGTATCGAGGGCGGCGACGAGGCCGCCGCCCGCGCCCAGCATGGCGGCAGGCTGAAGACCGCGGCGCGCGCCGAGCGCCTCGACCGACAAGACCGCCGCCCCGGCCGCGAGCCCGAGGCACAGTCCGACCCCGGTCGACGAGCCGCCGAACAGCAGAGTCGGAGCCGAAAGGGCTGAGACCGCCGCGAGGCCGGCCAGCGCGTTCGCCCCGCTCCCGAACGGCGCCGACAACGTCGCGAGGCGGTCGAGGCCCCAGAGCGCAAGACCGCCGCCGACCACCAGCGCCGCAAACAGAACGAGCGTCGCCGCATCCGGATTGGCGAGCTTCGTCCAGCCTATCCACACGGCGGCGAGCAGCGAGGACGCGCCGGCGAGCACCGAGCGGCGAAAGCGGCCGACGACGTCGAGCGCCGCTGCGCCGAGCGTTGCAACAAGCGCGACGTAGAACACCTTGTTGGAGGCGCCGACCGGCGGGAAGGGCGGAATCTTCTGGTAAGTCGCGACATAGCCGACAAGAAAGATGACGGGCGGCGCAAGGGTCGCCGCCAAGCGCAGCTTGGCGAACCGAGCGGCGCCGGCCAGAATCAGGGCGGCGGCAAGGCAGGCCGCGAGGACCGGGGCGAAGGGATTGTTTACGATCAGATCCACGCAGTGTCCCCGCGGCGGCTACGGGCCCTTGAGGCGACCGTTCAGCGCCATACGGACCGGATTTGGACCCGCAAAGGGTTAGCTTGCGGCGCGCGGCGATACAATCTAGGTTCCCGGTACATAACTGTTGCTTTTGGAGCAACAATATGAATCGGTTCGCCGCACTCGAAGCCTTTGTCCGGGTCGCCGAGACCCAGTCTTTCTCGGAGGCCGCCAGGCGGCTTCGCTCGTCGAAATCCGCGATCAGCCGAAACGTCAGCGCGCTCGAGAGCGAGCTTGGCGCGCGCCTGCTCAATCGGACCACCCGCTCTCTCAATCTCACCGAAGCGGGCCGGGCCTATTTCGAGCGGGTGAGCCGCATTCTGGCCGATCTCGACGACGCCGACCGCGCCCTCGGTCAGCTTCAGGCAAGCCCCCGCGGCCGGCTGCAGGTCAGCGCGCCGATGAGCTTCGGCTTTCTGCATCTCGCCCCGGCCATGCCGGAATTCCTCGCCCGATTTCCCGAGGTGGACGTCGATCTCTCGCTCAACGACCGCTTTGTCGACGTGGTCGACGAGGGCTTCGACGTGGCGCTGCGCATCGGCGCCCTGCCCGATTCGAGCCTGATGGCGCGGAGGATCGCGCCGATTCGCCGAACGTTGTGTGCAAGCCCGGACTATTTCCGCCGCCGGGGGACGCCGCAAACGCCGGAGGACCTGAAGGCGCACGAATGCCTGCGCAATAGCAACGTCGCGCGCACCCAGGAATGGCGCTTCGTCGATGAAAACGGCAAGCCAAGCCTCGTGGCGGTGTCGGGCCGAGTCAGCGCCAACAACGGCGATGCGCTCAGAATTTTCGCCCTGTCCGGATTCGGCGTCGCCAGCCTGCCGACATTTATCGTCGGCGCGGACCTTCGCTCAGGCGCGCTCGTTTCGGCGCTCGACCGCTTCGTTCCTCAGGACCTTGCGATGAACGCGGTCTACCCGCACTCCCGCCACCTGTCGCCGAAGGTGCGCGCGTTCGTGGACTTCCTGGTCGCGCGCTTCGGCAAGCGGTATTGGGATCCCGACGACGGGAGGCCTTGATGAAGACGCGACGGGCTCGTCATCCCCGCGCGAACGGCAGGCCGGTCCTCGCAAACCGGCCTGCCGCGTGGCCTGGCGCGGCTCTCGATGAGCCGACAATCCCGAGCCAGACCAGATGGGAATGGCGCGCAGGATCAGCGCGGCGCACAAAGCGCGGCAGGCCAGCTTGCGGGAACCGGCCTGCCGCGTGACCCGGCGAGGGACGAAGGGGGGCGCCCCTCGGTCGGGTCAAACCGCTCGATTACGAGACAGTCTGGGTGGACAAGGCGACGAAGTGCGTGCCGTTGTCGTTCTTGACCTGCATCAGCACGGACTTCTTGCCGTCGGCCTTGGCCGCGTCGAGCGCCGCCGCGACCTCGGACGGGCGCGACACCGGCTTGCCGGCGACCTGAAGGATGACGTCGCCGGTCTGGATGCCCTTCTGCGCGGCGACGCCGTCCGGATCGACCTCGGCCACGACGACACCGGTCTTGCCGGAGCCCTCGACCGCGGTGGCGGGCTCGAGCGCCATGCCATACTTCGCCATCGCGTCCTTGGAAGGCTGCTCGGGAGCGTCCGCCTTGGCCTGATGGTCGTCCGACGCCGAGCCGAGCTGGACCTTCACGGTCTGCGGCGAACCGTTGCGAACGATCGTGAGTTCGATCTCCTTCTTCGGCCCCAGCGCCGCAATCTTGCGGGCGAGGTCATGCGAATCGGACACCGCTTCGCCGTTGACCGAGGTGATCACGTCGCCGTCCTTCACTCCGGCGGCGGCGGCGGGCGAGTCCTTCTCGGCCTTGTCGACGATCGCGCCCTTGGCGTCCTTCAAGCCCAGGCTGTCGGCGATGTCCTGCGACACCGGCTGGATCTGCACGCCGAGCCACCCGCGCGCGACCTTGCCGTTGTCCTTGAGCTGCTCAACCACAGTCTTGGCGACGTCGCTGGCGATGGCGAAGCCGATGCCGACGCTGCCGCCCGACGGCGAGAAGATCGCGGTGTTGACGCCAACCACCTCGCCTTCGGCGTTGAAGGTCGGGCCGCCCGAGTTGCCGTGATTTACGGGCGCATCGATCTGCAGGAAGTCGTCATACGGGCCGGCGCCGATGTCGCGGCCGCGCGCCGAGACGATGCCCGCCGTGACGGTGCCTCCGAGGCCGAACGGATTGCCAACCGCGATCACCCAGTCGCCGACCCGCGGCGATTGCGCGGCGAACGAGACATACGGATAGTCGGAGCCTTCCTTGGCCTTCAAGAGGGCGAGATCAGTCTTGGGATCCGTTCCGACGACGCGCGCGGCGATCGTCTTGCCGTCGGTCGTGGTGATGGTGACGTCGGTCGCGTGCTCGACGACGTGATTATTAGTCACGATGTAGCCGTCAGGAGAAATGAAGAAGCCCGAGCCCTGAGCCATGCCCATGTGGGGGCGCTGATGCTGCTCGCCTTCGCCAAACTGTTGGCCGGGCATGCCGAACTGGCGGAAAAACTTGTCGAGGGGGCCGCCCTTCGGGAAATTGGGCATCGGCTGCGCGTCGCCTTCATCGGAGGCGTTGGTCTCGTCGATCTTGACCTTGACCGACACGACCGCGCCTTTGACGTGGTCGACGACGTCGGCGAAGGACGCCGGGCCCGCCGAGGTGACGGGGGCCGCGGCGACAGCGGGATAGGTGGAGAACGGCAGCGCCTCGATCGTCACGGCGCCGACGGCGGCGACAGCTGCGGCGCCAAGCAACGCCGCGCGCAAGGACTTCGGCCGGCCCGGACGAACGGAAAACAGATTGCCCACTTCTTTAGCTCCATAACTGTTGGGTTCGCCGGACCTTTTATCATCCAGCGCGATGGAGCCCTTATGCGCGGCGACCGTTTACGCTCCGATGGCGACCGCATGAACAGTTGGTAAGCTCGACTTGGCGGCTCTTGGCCGACAGTATTCAGGACTGGGCGGCGCAATGCCGCGGGCCGATCTGCGCGGCGACCGCCGCGTTATAGGCGTGCAAGGCTGAGGCTCGGCGCCTGAACTGGTATCGCCCGGGAGGGGCTAGTTCGACCCGGAGAGACATTCGTCCCGAGCGAATTGAATGTCGCGAATCGACGTAGAGCGGTCATCGGGGGATCGCGGCCGCAGGATCCCGCCGGATACGAGGTTGGCAGGGAGCGTGCTCTCCGAACCAGGAGTAACCAGGAGTTCACCGAGATCGACGCTTGGCGGTTGACTGCCGAGCCCTCATATGAGGGTTTCGGAAGCCGGCCCTTTAGGGACGATTGGGCGAGGGACGGTTGGGCGAGGGACGCGGCCTATGTAGGTGGTTGCGAGTTTTTTCGCTCTCTTAATTCATTGTATTATATGGGGTAATTGGGCTTTCCGGCGAGGGCTGCTCAGACTTCTCATGAAACCATGTCCGGATGAGAGCCCGCCTCGAAATTCAAACGGCTTCGTTTTTCCGCGCAATCCTTCGCATAAGGAGGAAAGCGAGGGCCAATTGGAGCCATGCGAGTGAGGATTCGATTGTCGCCTCGAAATCCTTTGACAGGCGTCGCGCGCG
>NZ_JBKQOT010000214.1:0-2956 GCF_052145395.1 Roseiarcus sp. | reverse complement strand
TTCGGTCCGCGGCCGGGGCTGCCCCAGTCCGAGGCCGCGCTGCATGCCCGCGACAAGCTGCGCACGGCCGAGGACCGCGTCGGCCCCGCCGCCTGGCCGATCGCCACCCGCATCGTCATCGAAGGGGCCGGGGTGCGCGACTGCCGCGGCTTCATCCCCGAACTCGCCACCCCCTGGCGCGCCGACGCCGTCGTCACTGACCGGCTGCGGGTAGGGCTCGACCTCTTGGGCGAGCTCCTGGGGGTGACGCGGGGGAGGCGCGCCGGCGGAGGCGCGTGACCGTGCGCCGTCGCTAAGCGAGGGTCCAAGCCCTTGAAAGCGAGGACCCCCGCTACACGGCGGCGTGAGGCGGCTCCTGCGGGGCGCGGTCGCTGAACGCGCCGAGGCCGGGCCGCCGACCCCGCCCTACAGCGCGGCGGATTTATCCTCCGCCGAACGCCAGCGTCACGATGCGGATCAGCACCAGCCCGCCTGCGACGACCAGGTAGAGGCGGAGGACGCCCATCCAGGTTTTTGCCGCCAGCGACAGTTTTGCGGGCGGCAGCGTCGCGAGCGGAGGCATCCGCCACGTGTTGCGATCGAACGCGACCTTTGAGGCCGGCGCCTCGGCGTCCTTGCGGCCGAACGCCATCAGCGCGAGCGCGATCGCCGCGGCCGCTACGCCGCCCCCGGTCAGAATGCCGAGAATCGTCCGCGCGTTGGTCGCGTCGGGGAAAAGGACCGAGACGGTCAGGATCACCGACAGAACCACCAGCCCGGCGATCACCGCGCCGGTCAGCGCATTGACCCAGCGCCCGTTGACCCACGGACCGAGCACAGGTTTGTCGTTGCACAGCAGGAGCAGGAACACGGTCGCGCTCGGCAGCAGGACGCCAGCCAGCGTCTGCACGGCGACAGTGAGCAACCCCAACGGCGCGCCGGGCGTCAGCACGATCGCGGCGGCGACGGCGATCAGCAGGACGTAGACCCCATAGAAGCCCTTCGCCTCCGTGACCTTCCGATGCAGGGAATGCCGGGCCGAGAACACGTCGCCGATGGCGTAGGCCGTCGAGAGCGACACCGCCGCGGCGCCGATCATCGCGGCGTCGATGAGCGCGATCGCGAACATCACGCCCGCCGTGCGTCCGGCGTACTTCTCGATCCCGACGGCGATGCCTCCCGCGTCGGTGAAATTGCCGAATTCCGGCGTTCCGACGAAGGCCTGCGCGGTGAACGCGATGATCGCCACCGCTCCGACGATGACCAGCGCGATCCCGAGCCACAGGTCGAGCCGCTCATAGCGGATGAAGCGCGGCGTGATGCGCTTGTCGATGACGTAGCTCTGCTGGAAGAAGAGCTGCCAGGGCGCGACCGTTGTCCCGACGAGACCGATGATCAGGAGCATCATGTCGCTCATCTTGTCGGTCGCTGGAATTTGCGGGACGACGAAGTCGTGCGCGACCTGCCCGATGGGAGGGTTCACCATCAGATAGATCGGGATCAAGAGCAGGCTGCCGAACACCAAAGCCATCGAGAAGCGCTCGAAACGGCGGAAGTCGCCGGTGCTGACGGCGCCAATGATCAGGCCCGCGGCGATGACGACGCCCGCGATCTTGTTCAGGCCGAGGTAGTCGAGCGCGAGGCTGATGCCAATAAACTCGGTGACGATCGTGAGCGCATTGAGCAGGAAGAGGTCGACGACGCTGAAGGCGCCCCAGAACTTGCCGAACCGCTCGAAGATCAGGCGTGCATGGCCGACGCCGGTGACCGCGCCGAGCCGAAGCACCATCTCCTGGTTGACGTAGAGCACCGGGATGAGCAGCGCGAGCGTCCAGAGCAGGGTCGTGCCGTAGGTCTGACCAGCCTGGCCGTAAGTGGCGAAAGCGCCCGCGTCATTGTCGCCCGCCATGACGATCAGGCCGGGGCCGATGATGGCGAGGAGAGTGGTAAGGCGATGCTTCCAGGTCTTCCGCGGGCCAACGTCGCCGTGGAGGATGGTGCCGAAAGCGCCGTGGATGTGGCCGATGTGGGCGGCGTCGAGCACGGCGGCCTCGACCGGCTCGGCGATTTTGACGTTCACCGTCATGGGTTCTCTCCTTTCGCCGTCGCCGGCTCGAGGAGGAACCCGTCGACGATCAGTCGGCGAAGGCTCGCGCGGGCGCGGGGGCGGCTTGGGTTTGGGTTTTCAGGATTGGGGAACCCGCCGGACGCCAGGAGAGCGCACCAACGGGGCAACTAGGGCCGTCGTTCAAGTCTGTCTCCTCTTCCGGCCGTGAACGGTTGCATGTCCCGTTAAGGGGCGGGCCGTTCGTGCGGCTGTAAAACCCTGCGCCCTGCGCCGATCGTCATCCGATTGTCACAAAACGCGCCAGCGCGTTCAAAATTGACCATGATCGCCCGTCGCGGTCAACTCGGACGATCAAACCCCGTTGCTCCTGCGGGGCGCGATTGTCAACCGCAAAGAATAACGCGCGGTTCACGTCCAGTTCAGCGGCTCGGGCGTTCCATGGACGGACTGAGGGGCTCACCAAGGAGAACAGCATGACCTCAAGGCTTGTTCCGCGCGGCGCTCTGGCCGTGCTCGCCGGCGCGACGCTCGCCGTCATGGCGTCGTCCGGTCCGTCGTCCGCGTTTACGCTGTCCGCGACTTCGATCGCCGCGCCGGTCGCCGGCGCCGACGTCCAGCACGTCTGGTGGGATCGCTGGGGACGCTGGCATCCCAACCGCCCGTGGGGCTGGCGGCGCTGGGGCTGGGGTCCCAGGCCTTACGGCTTCTACGGCTATTATGGACCCGTGCGCCGGTGCTGGGTCGGCCCCTGGGGCGGCGTGCACTGCCGGTGGGGCTGAGTCCGCCGCCCCGATTCAAGGCGCGGCGAACCGGGGTGAAGGACTGAGCCCGGTTCGGGCTCAGCCTTCCATCTTGGCACAAGCAGCGAAGCCTCGGGGGTTGTCAAGGCCGACGCGCCCCGGTCGTTCC
>NZ_JBKQOT010000213.1:0-2669 GCF_052145395.1 Roseiarcus sp. | reverse complement strand
CCCGGAATGAATCACGTCCAGCGCCCTCTCGACGCCGATCAGGCGAGGAAGCCGCTGCGTACCGCCGCCGCCGGGAATGAGGCCGAGCTTGATTTCAGGAAGTCCGAGCTTCGCGTCGGGGACGGCGAGACGATAGTGCGCGGCGAGCGCGATCTCCAATCCGCCGCCGAGCGCCGTTCCATGCAGCGCGGCGACGACCGGCTTGGTGGCATTCTCGATTGCGCCGAGCGTTTCGGCCAGGGAAGGCGGAACCGGCGGCTTGTCGAATTCCGTGACGTCGGCGCCGGCGATAAAGGTGCGGCCATCGCAGACGAGCACGATCGCCTTGACGGCGGGTTCGGCGACGGCGATTTTCACCGCGCGTGCGATTCCGCCGCGCACAGCGGCCGACAGGGCGTTGACCGGCGGCGAATTGACGACGATGACGGCGATCTCGCCGTCCTGCTGGAGATCGACGACCCAATTGATGTGCGTCATGAACTGCTCCGAGGCCGCGAGACGATCGGTCAGAAGATTTCCAGGAGGCCGGCGCAGCCCATGCCGCCGGCGACACACATGGTGACCACCGCCCACTTGGCTTTCCGCCGACGGCCTTCCAGAAGGGCGTGGCCGACCATGCGCGCCCCGCTCATGCCGAACGGATGACCGATCGAAATCGCCCCGCCGTTGATGTTGAGCTTTTGCGGGGGCAGCCCGAGCCGGTCGCGGCAATAGATGGCCTGGCTGGCGAAGGCTTCGTTCAGTTCCCAGAGATCGATGTCGTCGATCGCGAGGCCGTGGCGTTCGAGGAGACGCGGTAAGGCGAACACCGGGCCGATACCCATTTCGTCTGGCTCGCAGCCAGCCGTGGCAAAGCCGCGGAAGGCCCCGAGAGGCGAGAGATTACGCCGTTCCGCTTCAGCCGCCCACATCAACACGCAAAGCGAGGCGCCGTCGGAAAGCTGGCTGGCGTTGCCCGCCGTGACGAACTGCCCTTCACGCACCGGCTTCAACCTGGCGAGGCCATCGAGCGTCGTGGTCGGACGATTGCCTTCGTCTCTGTCGAGCGTAACCTGTTCCTGACCAATGACGAGCCCTTTGTCATCGAGGCGGCTTTTCGTCACTGTCATGGCGACGATTTCGTCATCGAACAGAGCGGCCGCCTGCGCGATCGCGGTGCGCTTTTGGCTTTCCAGCGCAAAGGCGTCTTGCGCCTCGCTGCTCACGCCGTAGCGCGACGCGACAAGGTCGGCGGTCTCGATCATCGTCGCGTAGACGCCGGGCTTGTTGCGCTCGAGCCAGGCGTTTCGAAGATGAATGCGATTGGCGTTCGGCTGAACAAGGCTGATCGATTCGAGCCCGCCGGCAACTGCGATCGGCACGCCATCGACCATCACCCGACGCGCGGCGGAAGCGATGGCCTCCAGCCCCGAGGCGCAAAAGCGGCTGACCATCGAGGCGGCGGAGGAAGCCGGCAATCCGGCGCGGAACGCCGTGTAGCGCGCGACGTTGCCTCCGGTCGCACCCTCTGGGTAACCGCATCCGAAGGTCAGTTCCTCGACCTCTCCGGGCTCGACTCCGGCGCGTTCCAGCACGGCGCCGAGGATCGGCGCGGCCAACTCGACGCCAGCCGTGGCGTTGAAGGCGCCGCGATAGGCCTTGCCGATCGGCGTGCGCGCCGTCGACACGATCACTGCTTCTTGCATATCGTCAGTTCCTGGAATTTGGCCCGGCGCCGCGCCCCGACGTCCTAGGCGAAAGCCGCGATTCCTGTGATGGCGCGGCCGAGGATGAGCGCATGGACGTCGTGCGTGCCTTCATAGGTGTTGACGACTTCGAGATTGACGAGATGGCGGGCGACGCCGAACTCGTCGGAAATGCCGTTGCCGCCCATCATGTCGCGGGCCATGCGCGCGATATCGAGCGCCTTTCCGCAATTGTTGCGTTTCAGGATCGAGGTGACTTCCACCGGCGCTGCGCCTTCGTCCTTCATCCGCCCCAGCTGCAGGCAGCTCTGCAGGCCAAGCGCGATCTCGGTCAGCATGTCCGCGAGCTTCTTCTGGATGAGCTGGTTGGCGGCGAGCGGGCGGCCGAACTGTTTGCGGTCGAGCACATACTGACGCGCGCGCGAAACAATCTTCCGCCGCGCCGAGCGCGCCCCAGGCGATGCCGTAGCGCGCGCTGTTCAAACAGGTGAATGGACCCTTCAGGCCGCGCACTTCGGGGAACGCGTTCTCTTCCGGGCAGAACACGTCGTCGAGCACGATCTCGCCGGTGAGCGAGGCGCGCAGGCCGACCTTGCCATGAATCGCCGGCGCGCTGAGACCCTTCCAGCCCTTTTCCAGCACGAAGCCGCGGATCTCGCCGGCGTCGTCCTTCGCCCAGACGACGAACACGTCGGCGATCGGGCTGTTGGTGATCCACATCTTTGCGCCCGACAGGCGGTAGCCGCCGTCGACCTTGCGGGCGCGCGTGATCATGCCGCCGGGATCGGAGCCGTGGTTCGGCTCGGTCAGGCCGAAGCAGCCGATGAACTCGCCCTTGGCGAGCTTCGGCAGATATTTCTGCTTGGTCGCCTCATTGCCGAATTCGTGAATCGGAACCATGACCAGCGACGACTGCACGCTCATCATCGAGCGATAGCCGGAGTCGACGCGCTCCACCTCGCGGGCGATGAGGCCGTAGGCGAC
>NZ_JBKQOT010000212.1:0-4607 GCF_052145395.1 Roseiarcus sp. | reverse complement strand
ATCGACCGCCGCGAGGCCGCGCTCCGGCACGCGATGGCGCCGCCCTATGTGCTGAAGCCGATTTGAGAAGGGTCGTCGTTCGGCGTCGTGATCGTCAAGGAGGACCGCGCCCACCCCCCGCAGGAGGTCGGGCGCGACGACTGGCCTTACGGAGACGCGCTGCTCGCGGAAAAATTCGTCGACGGGCAAGAACTGACCTGCGCGGTCATGGGCGAGCGCGTGTTCGACATCATCGAGATCGAGGCGCTTTCCGAAGCGTTCTACGGATATGACGCAAAGTACGCAAAAGGCGGATCTCGGCACATCCTTCCGGCAAATCTTAAACCGAATATTTACCATAAGGTCCAAGAGTTGACGCTCAGAGCGCATCGAGCGCTGGGGTGTCGGGGCGTGAGTCGCACCGACTTCCGGTTCGATGACACGAAAGGCGATGAGGGCGAACTCGTGTGTCTCGAGGTCAACACCCAGCCGGGCATGACGGAAACTTCGCTGGTGCCGGACATGGCGGCCTACGCGGGCCTGTCGTTCGCCGAGCTGGTCGCGTGGATGGTGGAGGACGCTTCGTGCGACCGCTGAGCCTCGCCTTCGGTTCAAGCGACGCCCCGACGCCGGCGCTCGCCGGGGCTGCGGTCGACAGCGGGCCGCCCAAGGTCCTTCTGCGCGCCGAGCGCGCGGCGCGCGGGTCCTTCCGCCTTCGCCTGCCGCCCGACCGGCCGCCGCCGCTCAGCCTCGAAATCGCCCTGACGCTCCTCGTGCTGGCCGGCGCGGCGGGCTACGGGTCGATTCGCGGCGGACAGCTCGAGGCTTTCGTCGCCAGTCATGGCAGCGTCGGCGACGTCGCCGCCCGCAGGCTCGGCTTCGGCGTCGACATCGTCACGGTCTCCGGCGCGACCCATATGACCGAGCCCCGAATCCTGTCGATCGCGGGGATCAGCAGCAAGAACTCCCTGCCGTTCTTCGACGTCGCCGCCGCCAAGGCGCGGCTCGAGGACGATCCGCTCGTCAAGCAGGCGAGCGTGCGCAAGCTCTATCCCAACCAGATCGTCATCGACATCGTCGAGCGCACGCCCTACGCGGTGTGGCAGAAGGACGGCCAGGTCAGGGCCGTCGCGGCCGACGGCGCGCCGATCGACGACGTCATCGACAGCCGCTACGCCGGGCTGCCATTCGTGGTCGGCGAGGGCGCGAACGCCCGGGCGCGCGAATTCACCGCGCTGCTCGACGTGATGGAGGAACTGAAGCCGCGGGTCGAGGCGGGCGTGCTGATCGGCCAGCGCCGCTGGAACCTCAGGCTCAAGTCGGGCGTCGACGTCAAGCTGCCCGAGACCGATCCTCAAGGCGCGATCGCGACGCTGCTCAGGCTCCAGCGCGAGCAGCGGATTCTGGACAAGGACGTGCTGGCGCTCGACTTCCGCGCCCGGGATCGGGTGTTCGTGCGGCTGACGCAGGAGTCGGCCGCCGCCTGGACCGAGGCGCATGCGCCGAAGAAAAAAGAAGGGCAGCCATGACCTTCCGGCCGCTTCCCCCCCGCATGCGCCAGATCCCCGCCCGCAAGCAGGCGATCCTGTCGATTCTCGACATCGGGGCCTCGAAAATCGTCTGCCTGATCGCGCGGCTGACGCCGATGGAGCCGTCGACGTCGCTGCGCGGGCGCACGCATCGCTGCAAGATCCTTGGCATCGGCCATCAAAGGTCGAACGGCGTGAAAGGCGGCGCGATCGTCGATCTGCAGGCGGCCGAGCATGCGACGCGGCTGGCGATCGACGCGGCCGAACGCATGGCCGGCGTCGAAGTCGGCGGCGTCATCGTCAACATGTCGGGCGGCCTTCTGTCCTCGCAGCGCTTCAACGCCAAGGTCGCGCTGCGCGGCAAGACCGTCTCGGAGCACGACATCCACCGGGTGCTCGAGGCAGCATCCGCCGCGACCACGCAGCCGGGCCGCACTGTGATGCACGGCCTGCCGACCGCGTTCTGGCTCGACGCCACGCGCGACGTGCGCGACCCGAAAGGCATGATCGGCGAGGACCTCGGCGTCGACCTGCACGTCGCCTCCTGCGAGTTGGCGGCGGCGCGCAATCTCATGCTCGTGATCGAGCGCTGCCATCTCAGGGTCGAGGCGATGGTTGCGACCCCCTATGCCGCGGGACTGTCGACCCTGGTCGACGACGAGGCCGAGCTCGGCTCGGCGGTGATCGATTTCGGCGGCGGCACGACCACGGTCGGCGTGTTCTCCGGCGGACGGCTGATCCATGTCGACGCGGTCGCCGTCGGCGGCATCCACGTCACCCGCGACATCGCGCGCGGCCTCAACGTGTCGATGACCGACGCCGAGCGGCTGAAGACGCTCTACGGCGCCTGCATCGCCTCGCCCTCCGACGACCGCGAGTCGATCGCCGTTCACCGGCTCGGCGACGACATGGACCATCCAACCCATTTGCCGAAGTCCGAGCTCATCAGGATCATCCGGCCACGCGTCGAAGAGATCCTCGAGCTCGTGCGCGACCGGTTGCAAGCCTCCGGCCACGCCGCCCATGTCGGGCGCAGGCTGGTGATGACCGGCGGCGCCTGTCAGCTGACGGGTCTGCCGGAGCTGGTGCGCTCGATCATTTCGAGCCAGGCCCGCATCGGCCGGCCGCTCGGAATCGAGGGCCTGCCGGAATCGGGCAAGAGCCCGTCGTTCGCGGCGGCGGTCGGCCTGATGATCTACCCGCAGATGGCCGGTCTCGAATACTTCGAACCCTCTCGCCACGCCTCGCGGCAGGCCTACGAGGGGGAAGGGTACGCGTCCCGGGTCGGGCGCTGGCTCAAGGAAAGTTTCTAACAGGTTTCGGGTCCCGCCGGCGGGGACCCGGAAAGCGCGCAAAACGTCAGTCACACCGGCGTCCGCGGGCGCCCAACCGGATGAGGTAGTCATGTCGATCAATTTGAAGGCGCCCGAACTGAGGGAACTTAAGCCGCGCATCATGGTGTGCGGCGTGGGCGGCGCTGGCGGCAACGCGGTCAACAACATGATCGTGTCCGGGCTCTCGGGCGTCGATTTCGTCGTCGCCAACACCGACGCCCAGGCGCTGACCTCCTCGCGCGCCGAGCGCATCATTCAGATGGGCCTTCAGGTTACCGAAGGCTTGGGCGCCGGCTCCAAGCCCGAGGTCGGCAAGGCCGCCGCGGAAGAGGCGCTCGAAGAAATCCGCGACCATCTCGCCGGCGCGCACATGGTGTTCGTCACCGGCGGCATGGGCGGCGGCACCGGCACGGGCGCCGCCCCCGTGATCGCCCGGGCCGCCCGCGAGATGGGCATCCTCACTGTCGGCGTCGTCACCAAGCCGTTTCATTTCGAGGGCGGCCGCCGGATGAAGGTCGCCGAGCAGGGCATCACCGACCTGCAAAAGGCGGTCGACACGCTCATCATCATCCCGAATCAGAACCTCTTCCGCGTCGCCAACGAGAAGACGACCTTCGCCGACGCCTTCGCCATGGCCGACCAGGTGCTCTACTCGGGCGTCGCCTGCATCACCGACCTGATGGTCAAGGAAGGCCTGATCAACCTCGACTTCGCCGACGTCCGCTCGATCATGAGCGAGATGGGCAAGGCGATGATGGGGACCGGCGAGGCGACCGGCGAGAAGCGCGCGGTGCTCGCGGCCGAGGCTGCGATCGCCAACCCGCTGCTTGACGAGACGTCGATGAAGGGCGCGCGCGGCCTGCTCATCTCGATCACCGGCGGCAACGACCTCACCCTCTACGAGGTCGACGAAGCGGCGAGCCGCATCCGCCAGGAGGTCGACGAGGAGGCCAACATCATTCTCGGCGCGACTTTCGATTCGGCGCTCGACGGGGTGGTGCGCGTGTCGGTCGTTGCGACCGGCATCGACCAGGTGGCGATCTCCCAGATCGAGCCTGTCAACGTCCAGTCGCGGCCGGAACCGGCGCCGCGCTCTCGCGCCCCGGTCCGCGCCGCGCAGCCCCAGCCCGCAACATACGAGCAGCCGATGGCGGCAATGGTCAACGACGTCGAGATCCAGCCGGTCGCCCCGGTCGCGGTCGCCTTTCCCGAGCCGATCGAGCCCCGGCGGGCGCCGCAGGAGGAGGAGAGCGGCGAATTCATCCCGCCCGCGCCCGAGCAGCCGATGGTTCGCGCGCCGCGCATGCCGCAGATCGAGGACCTGCCGCAGGTCGCGCAGAACCAGCTGCGCGCAGCCCGCGACGCCCAGGCCGGACAGTCGGGCGCAACATCGGCGCCCGAGACGCGCCGCAAGTCGCTCCTGGAAAAGCTCGCGGCGTTCGGAATCACGCGCCATGACGAGGAGCCGGCCCCGAGGGCGCCGCCGGCGCCCGCTCCGGTCGCGCCGGCCGCCCCTCCGCCGCGGACCTACGCCACGCCGGTCGCTCCGCAGGAGTTCGCCCGCGCACAGCCGCAGCCGCGTCCGCTGCCGGCCCGCCCTCCGGCCGCTCCGGCCGCGAGCCTCGACCCGCACGGCCGGCCCGCGCACCGGCCTCCGGCGACCGAGGACGACCCCCTCGATATCCCGGCGTTTCTGCGGCGGCAACAGAACTGATTCGGGGCGCATCGTAGGCGCAACCCGGCAACCCGGCCGCGGCTGGTCGCC
>NZ_JBKQOT010000211.1:0-3435 GCF_052145395.1 Roseiarcus sp. | reverse complement strand
GACGGGCATGCATTTCCGCACCCACCCGGCCGCCAAGCACAAGGGCAAGAGCAACGGCCAGGGCGACTACAACGACGTGATGGTCGCCCACGACGAGCACATCGGCCAGATGCTCGCGAAACTCGATGAGCTCGGCATCGCCGACGACACCATCGTCATGTACTCGACCGACAACGGCCCCCACTACAACTCGTGGCCGGACGCCGGCATCACGCCTTTTCGCTCCGAGAAGAACACCAATTGGGAAGGCGGCTGGCGCGTGCCGGCTTTCGTCCGCTGGCCCAAGAAATTCAAGGCGGGGACGGTGCTCAACGGCATCGTAAGCCATCAGGACTGGCTGCCGACGCTGCTGGCCGCCGCGGGAGAGCCGGACATCAAGGCGAAGCTGCACGCCGGCGCGACGGTCGGGGACAAGACCTTCAAGGTTCACATCGACGGCATCGACATGCTGCCGTACCTGAGCGGCGAGACGAAGGAGAGCCCCAGGCAGTTCTTCTTCTACATCAGCGACGACGGCGACATCCTCGCCATCCGAATGAAGGACTGGAAGGTCGTGCTGATGGAGCAGCGCGCCAAGCATTTGATGTGCTGGTTCGAGCCGTTCGTGCATCTCAGAGCGCCGAAGATGTTCAACCTGAGGCGCGATCCGTTCGAGCGGGCGGACGAGAACTCCAACACCTACTGGGATTGGCTGCTCTCACACACCTACATCCTCTATGCGATGCAGGCGCTTGTGGCGAACCAGATCGCCGAGTTCCAGGCGTTCCCGCCGCGCCAGAAGCCGGCGTCGTTCAACCTCGACGCGGTGCTGAGACAGATACAGGAGGCGCACAGCAGCGCTGGGCACTGAGCGGGCATTCGCGCGGGCCCCTTCTCCCGCACGGGACCGTTGCGGGAGAAGGGGCCGGCGCGCGGAATTCCAGGCGCTTGGGGGGCGTCGTGAGAGACTGGATTTCGCTTTTCGCCGACAGCGCCGTCGTGGCGATCGACGCGATGGCTGTGCTGATCATCGCGGTCGGCACGATCGAGATGTTCGTCACCTGCGTCCGCTCGGTCTTCAATCCCTCCCGGACCGGCCGCGATCTTCGCGACGGCTATCTGCGCTACGCGCGATGGCTGATGGCTGGCCTCACGTTTCAGCTTGCCAACGACATCATCATCTCGGCCCGCGCCCCGACCTGGGACGACATTGGGCGCCTGGCCGCGATCGCCTTCATCCGGACCTTCCTCAATTTCTTCCTCGAGCGCGACATCGTCGAGGCGGGCAAGTTTCCGATCGACGAGGAACCGCCGCGCGTCGACCGGGGCGCGCCGTCAGCGTCGTGACGGAACGGCCGTATCGTTGCACGACCGAGATCGCCCTCAGTTCGGCGACCCCCATTCCCTTTGAACCTTGTTGTGACAGGCGCGCTCCTGATGGCGTCGGACATAAATGACGCGCCAGCGGTCATGAACTCGCGTCACCCATCCGCCGAGCTGCAGCGCGCAGGCGCACTGGGCCCTCTCGCGCGCGTCCGGAAAAACGTCACACTTGGAATTGGCGGCCCAGGCCGGTCCGGCGAACAGAAGGGCGGCGAGCGCCCCCGCGAGAAAGATACGGTTTCTCACAGCGTCAAGTTCCTCCCCATGTCAGCGCAGCCGCCGATCGCCCCGCTGATGCGGCATGCGGCGGCAAGAAAAAACCCCGGAGCTTTTGCTCCGGGGCTCTTTCCTTTCAACCGATTGGGTTGCGATCAGAAGTAGCGGGTGATGCGGAGACGGCCGGCGAAGCCGCTCGAGTTCCCTTCCCAGGCGCCTGGCACGAAGACCGCGCCGCCGGCGTTGCCGAGATTGTAGACGGTTCCGAGGAAGCCCGTCGGCTTCTCCTGGTTCACCGACTGATACATCACCTCGAGGTCGAAGTTCAGGTTGGTGACTGGGTTCCAGCCGAGGTCGGCGCCGATCAGCCAGGTCGTCGCGGACTTCGACAGCGGGCCCTGGATGGCCTGGGCGATGCCGCAGCCGAAACCGAGGATGTAGCAGCCGCCGCCCATGTTGCTCCACTCGAGGCCGCCGACCGACCCTTCGAGGTCGATGTAGAACTGCGGCGTGAAGTGGTGCTCGAGCAGGGCGCTGACCGACCACGCGGTTGGCTTCGACCACGAGTTGGTGAGCGGGTTGAAGAAGGCGTCGGCGAGATACATCGGCTGACCGTTGCCGTTGACCTGGCCGTTCTCGCCCCACATCCCGTCCGGCAGACCCGAGTACCACACCGCGCTCTGGGTGTAGCTGCCGGTGACCAGGACGGTGTCGCCCGCGCCGAGCTGCGGTATGTTCAGTTTCACGCCGCCGTCGACGCCCCAGCCGATCTGGTTGTGTTGGCTGTCGCAGTTGATCAGCGGGAGGCCCGTGACGCCGACGCCGCAACCCAGTTCGCCGAGCGCGCCGGTATAACCGTTAGCGCTAACGTTCACGTTATGGATAACGCCCGACACCTGGGCCTCGCCCCAACCCTGGGTGACGTGCAGGTTCCCGACGATGTCGGGCCAACGCTGGCCGCCGAAGGTGATGCTGCCCGGGTTGGCGCCGGTCAGCGCTCCGAAGTTGGCGCCGCCCGAACCCGTCAACTGCGTGCCTTCGCCCGAGAAGCCGTTCGTGCCCGGGCTTTGCGCCGCGACGGTGGCGGAGAAGCCGCCGCCGAAAGAGGCGGTGTAGGCCATCAGGATCGGCTCGTTGAAGCCCTTCTGGTCGGGCGAGAAGAAGTTCGCCCAGTTGTCGCCGCCGCCGGTGAACGAATAGAACGAGGCGGCCTTACCGGCGGTGACTCCGGCCCAAGTCAGGTAGGCTTCGTTGACGTAGACGGCAGAGTCGGTGCTGGAGCTGCCGTTGAGCGGGTCGAGGCCGTTGCCGAGGTCGGCCTGGAAGTCGAAGTGGCCGATTAACGGGCCGTAGGCGGTGTTCGAGGCGATGTCGAAGCCGAAGCTGGAGCGCATCGACCAGCCGGTGGCGTTACGATAGAAGGTGCTGTTTCCCTGCCCCGCGCTGCCCGCGATCAACACGCGCTGCGTAGAGCGGTTGTCGATGGAGGATAGGGCCGCGAGCGCGTTCGCGGCGTTCGGCGTGAGGGGTATCGCTGAAGTCGCGAGTATAGCATCGCCAGTCGATCCCCAGTTGTACTGGGTGTTCAGGTTGCCGCCCACGAACTGGGCCGTGATGTAGCCGGAGAGCTTCACGCAGGTGTCGGAACCCGGCAGGGTCCAGCCGGTGATGCCGCCGACGTTGCAGATCTTGACATATTGCACGACGGGCTCGGCCTTCTTTGTGGGAAGATCGGCAGCCTGCGCGCCGGCGACGGCGACGTTGCCGGCGGCCGAACCGAGCAGATTGCTCTTGATGAGCGTCTTTTCTTGACCTCCAGTTGATACCTTGGGCGTTGGTTATTCTCACTTCCGATCC
>NZ_JBKQOT010000210.1:0-21662 GCF_052145395.1 Roseiarcus sp. | reverse complement strand
ACAGGCGCCTTGCTGGAGACTTGGGGCGTCGACGCCTTGAGCTGGTTCGATTCCGGCCGCATCGGCGGGATTCTGCTATCCCAGTTCTCATCGGTCGTCCTCGCCGTCGCAATCGCAATTGTCGTTTGGGAAGCGTCCAACGGCGCGATCGAACGCCAACTCGCCCGGTTCGCCCGGGAAGGCGCCTACGCCCGCGCCGCCCGGCTCCGGACGCTTCTGCCGATGTTGCGCACGGTCCTGACCGTGACGATCCTCACCATTGCGGGGCTCACTGTGCTCAGCGCAATCGGCGTCAACATTGCGCCGCTGCTGGCCGGCGCGGGCATCGTCGGCATCGCGGTCGGTTTCGGCTCCCAGAAGCTCGTGCAGGACCTCGTCACCGGCGTCTTCCTCCTGCTCGAAAACGCAATGCAGGTCGGCGATTTCGTGACCGTGTCGGGCCTGTCGGGAACGGTGGAAAACCTCTCGATCCGAACCATCAGGCTCCGCGCCGGCGACGGGTCGGTCCACATCATTCCTTTCAGCTCGGTGACGAGCGTCACCAACACCAATCGCGGCATTGGAAACGCGGCGATCTCGGTCAACCTCGCCTACGACGAGGATGCCGACAGGGCCGGCGAGGTGCTGAAGCAGATCGCCGCCCAGATGCGCCAGGAGCCCGAGTTCAAGACTCTGATGCGCGGCGACCTCGATCTCTGGGGGGTCGACAAGTTCGATGGGGCGACGGTGACGATCGTCGGTCAGATCGTATGCACCGACGCGGGCCGATGGCCGGTGCAGCGAGAGTTCAATCGGCGGATGAAGATCCGCTTCCAGGAGCTCGGCGTGGACCTTGCCTATCCCGCGCAGGCCCGATTCGTCGGCGACGAGTATTTTGCCAAGCGGAGAGGCGCCGCCACCAACGCCGCGGAATGAAGCAAGGGCGCGGTTGCTTCGGCGCGCCCTCTTTGGCTGAAGCGGTCTGATGACGGCTCGGCCCTTACTCAGGCTTTCGGGCTTCTGGCCGTCGTCAATTCCACTCGGGAACAAACGGCACGCGCAACGCGTCGACCTCGGGGAAGTCGAAGCCGAGATGATCGGCGACGAGCGCGCGCAAGGCGGCGCGATCGGCGAGCGGGAAGGTCCGCGTCTCCTCTCCCTTACGGATCGTCGCGTCGCGATTCATCACGCTGACGCGACCGTCCGCCGTGAAGCCATCAGCCGATTGACGAAGGGCGAAGCGGGATGTGTCGCGGTGTAGTGGTTGGCGACGACGAAATCGGCGGGACCGTCGCGCTCGAGCGTCGAAACCCAGGCGTCGCGCGCCTCCCCGGCGATCAGCGTCCGCAGGATCCAGTGATCCCCGTCGCGCGCCATCCAGTGGGTCGCGCCTCCCGGCCCGTCGAGGCCGGCGTCAGTGAGTGGGACCGGCGCAAGCGCCGCCGGCCCGCCGAACCCCGGATCGACCACGAATACGCCTTCCGGCAGAGCCACGGTCAAGAACATATGGAGCCGTCCGACCTCGTGACGCCTGAAGACGAGCGTCACGCGGGCCGAATGCCGCGCCACACCGAAGCCTAGCTCCTCCAGCACATGGGCGAACAGCGTCGCGTGCTCGAAGCAATAGCCCCCGCGCCGGGCATGCACGAGCTTGGTCATGATCGCGTCGAGATCGAGCGACACGGGCCGGCCGAGCAGCACGTCGAGGTTCTCGAACGGGATTGCCTGCATGTGGGCGCGGACGAGGCCCGCGAGCGTGTCCAGCGTCGGGGTCGTCTCAACGCTCCATCCGATGCGATCAAGGTAAGCGGCGAGCGCTTTCGAGGTCATCGCACATCCTCCCCTGGCTGAAATTCGCCTTGGCGATCGCCCCGGTCAAGCGCGCCGAGCGCGCGCGCACCAAGCCCGCGGGAGCCCTGCCAGCGGCAAGCCGCCCGGCGCCGTCTTGTCCGCTCGGGGCGCGTCGCGGCCGCTCGCCTGCGGCGGCGGGAGGTGTATAGACTTTCCCCCTCGAAGGAGCCCCGCCCCATGCACAAGCCGTCCCGCATCCCCGCCGCTCAAAGCCTGGACCTCGTCCAGCGGCCTCGCCGCAACCGCAAGGCGGAATGGGCGCGGCGGCTCGTGTCGGAGCATGTGCTGACGACAAACGACCTCATCTGGCCCCTGTTCCTGATCGAGGGCAAGAATAAGCGCGTTCCCGTCGCGGCGATGCCGGGCGTCGACCGGCTCAGCGTCGACGAGGCGGTGCAGGAGGCCGAGAAGGCGGTCAAGCTCGACATCCCGGCGATCGCCTTCTTCCCCTACACCGAGCCGCACCTGAAGGATGAGCACGGCAGCGAAGCCTACAACGAGGGCAACCTCGTCTGCCGCGCCTGCCGCGCGATCAAGAAGGAATTCCCGGGACTCGGCCTCGTGACCGACGTCGCGCTCGACCCCTACACCAGCCACGGCCACGACGGCCTCGTCAAAAGGCACGGCGACGACTTGCGCGTCTTGAACGACGAGACGGTGGAGGCGCTGGTGCGCCAGGCGCTCAATCAGGCGCGCGCCGGCGCCGACGTGATCGCGCCCTCCGACATGATGGACGGGCGGGTCGGGGCGATCCGCGACGCGCTCGACGACGAAAACTTTGTCGACGTCCAGATCCTCGCCTACGCCGCGAAATACGCCTCCGCCTTCTACGGGCCGTTCCGCGACGCGCTCGGCTCCGCCGGCGCGCTTAAGGGCGACAAGCCCACCTACCCGCGGGACCCGGCCAACAGCGACGAGGCCCTGCGCGAGGTCGAGCTCGACCTCGACGAGGGCGCCGACATGGTCATGGTCAAGCCCGGCATGCCCTATCTCGACATCATCCGCCGGGTGAAGGACGAGTTCGGCTTCCCCACCTTCGCCTATCAGGTGAGCGGCGAATATTCGATGATCATGGCGGCGGCGCAAAACGGCTGGATCGACGGCGACAAGGCAATGATGGAGGCTCTCATCGCCTTCAAGCGCGCCGGCGCCGACGGCGTGCTGACCTACTTCGCGCCGCGCGCAGCAGAGAAGCTGAAGCAGGCATGAGCTCACATATTGCGCCGAAGCGCCCGATCGACTTCGCCTCCCTGGACAGCATGGAGGGCATTGCGGCGATCGAGCGGACGACGCCGCCAAGCTGGTTCGAAGCCCTGCCGCAAGGCCGGCTCATCCACGCGGTTTATCCGGGGCTGCTCGCCGCCGCGACGATCGCGATGGCTTCGACCTGGCTCGCCTCGCATTACACCGCGCCGGTCATGCTGTTTGCGCTCCTGTTCGGCATGGCCTTTCACTTTCTCTACGAGGGCGGGCGTTGCGTCGCGGGAATCGAATTCGCCTCGCGCTCCATTCTGCGCCTCGGCGTGGCCCTGCTCGGCGTCCGCATCACCTTCGGCCAGATTGCGTCGTTAGGGCTCGCGCCGGTTGCGACCGTGATCGTCGGCGTAACGACGACCGTGCTTATCGGCCTCGTTCTCGCCCGGCGCCTGAACCTGTCGCGCATGTTCGGCGTGCTGTCGGGCGGATCGGTCGCGATCTGCGGCGCCTCCGCGGCGCTCGCCATCGCGTCCGTGCTGCCGCACGACAAGGATCGCGAACGCGATACGATTTTGACCGTCGTCCTGGTCACGGCGCTCTCGACTCTGGCGATGATCCTCTACCCGATCCTTGCAACCTCGATTGGGCTCGACCACAAGCACTCCGGCGTGTTCATTGGCGGCACGATCCACGACGTCGCCCAGGTGGTCGGGGCGGGCTACATGATCTCGCCGGAGACCGGCGACATCGCGACCTACGTCAAGCTCCTGCGGGTCGCGATGCTGCTGCCTGTCGTGCTGGCGATCTCGCTCGCGGTCGCGCGCAGCGGGGGCGGCGGCAAGGCGCGCGTCACGCTCCCGCCGTTTCTCCTGGGCTTTGCCGCGCTCGTCGCCGTCAATTCCCTCGGCCTCATGCCCGGCGTCGCGATCGGGGCGGCCAACGACGTCTCACGCTGGTGCCTCGTCGCCGCGATCGCGGCGCTCGGCATGAAGACCTCGTTCAAGGACCTTTTCGACGCCGGCTTCCGTCCCGTCGGTCTCATGCTCGCCGAAACGGTCTGGATCGGTCTTCTCGTGCTGGCGTCCGTCGAAACGATCATGTGAGGCGAGGGGCGCCGAAGAACCTTTGGATGGACGCGACGAAAAGGCGCGTAGCGACAGGCGAAGGCTCATATTTCGAATTTCGAATCGAAATGGAGTCTTCCGTGACCAGCGCCGGTCCGAACGCCCGACTCCCGACCAAGTCGCAGGCCGCCTGCCTCATGGTTCTGCGGAAGCCGGGCTTTTCCCAGAGAAAGATTGCGGGCGCGGCGAAGCTCGACCAAGAAGACGGAGGCGGCCCTTCCCAAGCTTGCCGAGTCGGGCCTCGCCAGACGAGGCGACTCGCCACCGGTTTGTTGGCGACCAACACCTGACGCTGCAAGCGCCTGCAAAGGTATTTCCAAAAGCGGAAATCCATGCCAGGCTTCCGTTTTGCAGAATGGGCGCGGAAACGACAAGCGAGGCGGCATGGACGCGACTCGCCTCGCCGACGGCGACGGAGGGGACGTGCGTTGGTGGGCGCGGTCGGCGACCGCGGCGGGCCGGGTCTGCGACCCGGCCCTACGGCGGGGCGCCTCACGGCTTGGTAGTTGCAATTACTTGATCAGCGCGACCGCTTCCCGGAAACGCGGATTCTCGGCGCTTCCGAGCCATTCGAAAACGACCATCTCGGTCGTGACGATCTCGACGCCGTTGCGCTCCATCCGACGGAGCGCGGCGTCCTTGCTTTCCGGACGGCGCGAGCCGACGCCGTCGCAGACGACGAAGACCCGCCGGCCAATGTCTATGAGCCCGAGCGCCGTCTGCAGCACGCAGACATGCGCCTCGACGCCGGCCATCACGACCGCGTGTCCTTCGGCCAGCCGCCCGTAGAAGCCCGGCGCCCGCCGGTCGAAGGTCATTTTGGCGAAGGTCCGGGCCTCGTCGGCCGCCAGTTCCGGCACGGTGGCGCCGAGGCCCTTGGGGTTCTGCTCGGTGAACAGCGCCGGAACGCCGAGCAGCGCCGCCGCCTCGACGAGACGCCGGGCGTTGGCGATCGCAACGGCGCTCTCGTCGATGGCGGGCATGAGCCGCGCCTGCATGTCGATCACGAGAAGCGTCGAGATTCGGACATCGAGGATCGGCATGGCTTCCTCACCTGGAAAGGATTGCGTCGCAGTCAAACTCGGGGAGGCCGGGTTTCCATTCGAGCTCCACGAAAGGCGGCGTTTCGCCTCGCCGCGTAAAGCCGAGTCGCTCGCAGAGCCTGAGAGATGCGACGTTCGTTGCGAGCACCGTGACCCGCGCCGGCAGGCCGAGCCGCCTGGGTTCTTCGAGCGCTTGCAGCATGAGACGCGTCGCGAGCCCGCTCCCCTGAATCTCCGGCAGGAGCGCGATGTCGACGTAGGTGACGCACCGCTCGCCGACGTGGGCGATGAGGAGTCCAACCCGCTCGCCGTCGCGTTCGACAATCTGCCAACGCGCTTCCGGATAGTCCCGGCGGTAGGTCTCCGTCATCGATCGGTATTGAGCGCGCAGCAGGAAGTCTCTGCCCGCAGCATCGATCGGCATCGCCGCCATGTCGGCGGCCCTTGTGGCGGCGAACAAACCGAACAGGAAGGTTTTGTCCTGCTCGTCGTCGCGCGAGAGGCGCAAGGTCAGCGTCTCCGCGGCTGTCGGGTTCAAGCCCGCCATGCGCCGTCTTTTCCCGGCGCTCGACAACGCTGCAATATTTCGCACGGTTTAGCGCAGAGGGCTTTGAGGGCAGCACGCAATGACCGCAGCAATCACCGCCGAAACATTTGCTCCGCATGTCGGAAAGGCGGTGTCGCTCTCGAACGGGCATCAGCTCACCCTCGTGGCCGTGGATGTTCCCAAGTCGCCGCATGCAGACGCGCTGCGAGGGCCCGGATTCACCCTCGTCTTGCGCGGCGCCCCCTCGCCGATTGCCCCCGAGGGCATGTATGCGATCACGTTCGAGGACGGCGCGAGCTTCGACCTCTACGTGATCCCCGTCCACACGCCTTCGCGCGACCATCAGGATTATCAAGTCGTGTTCAACTGATCGCGGACGGCTGTCCAAGCCCGTTTTCAATTCTGCGACGGGAAGACTCCAGACAGAGCGATGCAGTAGTTCAGCGCCAGGAAGGGCATGCGGTTCTCGTGCGCCTGCCCGCCGGCCGTTCCGAGCGATCCCATGGCGATGGTTGGCGGGGCGGAACTGTAGATGTTCACGGCCGGCGACCCTGCCTGATTGGCGTAGCCGCTCCCCAGGACGACCGTATTGCTCGGAACATTAGAGCCGCCAGTCGTCCCATTGTTGTCGGCGTTGACCGTATGCATGTGCGCCGGAGTTTCTTGAACGGTCAGCGTGTGAGTCTCCTCGCCACCCTGCTGTCCAACGACGTAGGGCGAGAGACCTCCGCCCTGACCGATCGCAGGGGCGAGCCGTCCGCGCAGGTCGGGCAAAGCAAAGTTGGTGGTCCCGTTGCCGCCATAATAGGTGCCGATGAGCGCGAACAACGCCTGGTTTTGATTGATCGGCAGCAGTTGGCCCGCGCAAAGCGCCCAACCCTTGGGCGCAAACCCAAACGGGAAGGCTTCGATCTGGCTAATGTACGGTTCGGCCATGGCCGCAGTCTCCTTCGAGCGCCCGGCGCCCCTCGTTGTTCCTTGGTCCTCAAGACCGGGACGGATAAATCCCTCGCAGCGCGATGCACCAATTGAGCGCGAGGTAGGGCTGCAAATTGTTGTGGGGCTGGTTGCCGCCGGAAACGCCGATCTGCCCCGCCGCCAACGTCACGGCGGTCGCTGTTTGCAAAGGGGCATAGGTGTTCACCGCGGCGCCGCCTCGCCCCGTGCCGTGCCCTTCGGCCGGCAGAGCCCCGCTTGGCGCGTTGGCGGTCCCGGCCACGGCGAAAGCCTGAAACGCATGGGAATGCGCGGGCGATTGCGAGGACGAAAGGGCAACCGTCTCGACGCCCTGCTGCGAACCGATCGGATAGGACGAAAGCGACGGGCCTTGCCCCTGCCCGATGGGAGCGCGGCCGCGCAGGTCCGGCAGTGCGAAAGTCGAAATTCCGTTGCCGCCGAAATAGGTGCCCAGCAGCGAGAAGAGCGCTGTGTACTGCGAAATCGGCAGAAGCTGCCCCTCGCACAGAGCCCAGCCGACGGGTGCGAAGTTGAATGGAAAAAGCGTAATCTGCCCGAGAAAAGGATTCATGCGTTCGCCTCCCGCTCCGACGCCGCTTTATCAGTTCTGTGACGGATATATTCCGAAAAGGCTGATGATGTAGGTTATGGCCAGGCTCGGTTGCCGGTTCTCGTGGGGAAGTCCGCCGCCCACGCTCGGTGAGACGGCCCCGCTCGCGAGCGCAGCGCTCGTCCCTGACTTCGCATAAATCAGGTCCGCCGCCGCCGTCGTCCCGAGAACGACCGAGGGCCCCGGGGCGGGGGTTGTCGACGTCGCCGCCGCAGCCAGCGCATGCGAATGGCTCCCCACCTGTCCGCTCGCAAGGACGACCGACTCTGCGCCGCCTTGCTGGCCGAGGGCGTAAGGGGAAAGACCTTGACCCTGGCCCATCCCGAGAACCGCCCTCCCGCGCAGGTCCGGCAGCGCGAAGGTCGTCTGTCCGTCACCGCCGAATGTCGTGCCGATCAGGTTGAAAAGCGTGTCATACTGCGAGATTGGCAGGAGCGACCCATCACAAATGTGCCAGCCCACGGGCGCGAAATTGAACCCGACCGCGATCACCTGGCCGACGAACGGTTCCGCCATCTGTCCCCTCCCCTTTCCGATTGGTCTCTAGAACGCGCTTCACACGGCCCGAGCGAGGACCCCCGTACGTCGATAGGCCGCAAACCCGAGCCCAGCGAAGCCGATGAGCATCATCGCCCAGGTCGACGTTTCGAGCGCGATCGGGCCGCTACCGGAGAAATAAACATCAAGGATGAGCTTATCGCCGACCTGCGGACTATCTCCGTTCAGGTTCACAATGATGCTCGTTGGCGTGCACGAGAGGCCGCCTGAGATGGGCAGAAAATCACTGGGGCCGGACGCGGTAACCTTTGTGATGTCCACCCCGCTGGAAAAGTAAAACCCGAAGCCACTAAAAGGTCCGGTGCATTGCGAAGTGAAGCAAAACGGCGCGGACAAGTTGTTGGTAATCGTAATCTGGTTGTCGCTGACCGAGACATAAGTCTCGGAAAGAGAGTCCAAGACGTAATTCAATGGGGAAGTCGATGGAACGGTTGGAAACGGGAAATTCTGCGACGACCCTGGAATGGGATAATTGAGAATATTGCAGTAATGAATTGTCGTGCAATCCGGCGTGGGTTCGGGGGTGGAAGCCGAGACAGACGTCGGCCCGGGCGGAGGGTCGGAAACATCAAAATAGGACACCGTATCGACATAAGCGCCGGCCAGCCCGGCCACCGCCGGCGCGCTCCCGACCGCGAGCGGACCCAACGCCGCAATGAGAGCAAACATCCGCAGGCGCATCGGTCCCCCTCTGCCGAAATTCATCTCGCACAACTTCCTGCAGACTAAGGCTAGTCTCGCGCAGAAATCCTGTCAAAGCAATAATGAGCGCGACCCGTCGAGGATGTGACGGTGATCACAATTCAAGCATTGGTTTTTTGAGAACGTCGTCAACATAGATTGTCTGACAATGTGGCGGTCATTGTTTTGCCCTTACCGCAACAGCTTGAACGCGTGTGGCGACCAGTCGCCGCGGCCGACGCCCGGGATGCACCAGAGCTTGCACAGCGGCTCGATGGCGCGCGCCGCTTCGACCGGGCCCATGTCCTCGGCGTCCCAGCCGAACGCGTCGCAGATGGCGGCGACGGTCGCCTTGGCCTTGGCGTCGTTGCCGCAGATGAACATGGTCGGCCGGACACCGCGGAAGTCGGGGTTCACCATCTGCCCCGCGCCGACCGAGTTGAACGCCTTGACAAAATGCGCTTCCGGAAAGGCCTTCTGGAGCCGCTCCATCAGCGACTCGTTCTGGCCGGTGAAGAAACTGAGCACGCCCGCGACCGGCGGCCCGCCGCCGATCGGGTTGCAGGCGTCGATCACCGTCTTGCCGTCGAGCGCCGCTGCGCCGAGCTGCCCGAGCGCATCGAGCGCAACCTCGCCCCCGACCGCCAGAACCACGACCTCGCCGAAAGCGGCGGCTTCCGCGAACGACCTCACCTCGGCGGCAAAATGCTTCGCCGCAAAGTCGGCGAGCTTGGCCGGGTCGCGCGTGCCGATCGCGACCGAGTGGCCGTGCTTCAGGAAACCCGCCGCAAGCGTCTGCCCGACCACGCCGGAACCAATGACGCCGACCTTCATGATTGGCCTCCCTCATGTGCGCTCAAGGCGCGCCGCTCGATCAAGGACGTGGGGCCGCTGCGAAGCCTCCGCAAGGGCGAGAGCTTGAAGAGGCGTGACTCGCGGGAAGGCGCCCCGCCTCCGATTCCGCTTACCGCTTCGTCTGTTCTTGTGATTTTCGGAAATATATGCTACGTTGATCTGATGAACGGAAAACTCGCATCAAACGCCGGGCTGGTGGCGGAGCCGGACGCCCAGCCTGATCCGCCTCTCTGTCGCCGGGCGCGGGTTGCGCGTCGCCTTGGGGACCGCCACTTGGAAAACGGGGCCCTTGCACGCGCAACCCCTTGACAAGTCGGGATACGGCAATGACTTGCCCTTCCGTCGGCTTGGGTTTGATCTGGTTCCGACGCGCCACCGTCTTGGGCTTTTCGCGCTTGGCCTCCCCAGTCCATCGGCGTCCGAGCGCCGGACTTCCGGGCCGTCACAAAGCTGCGGAAAGTCGCGGTCGCCCGGAATTTGCGCCGTAAGACCCTGGAAAGATTGGTTCCGCGCCCGGAATTGCGATGGCCCCGAAGCCTCGGGCGGGCCGCGAGAGCCGGGCGCCGCATCGGCGTCCGGGCTGAACCTTTATGCGCTCCACGTCTGACGCTCGCCCGGAAAATCCGCTGCAAGGTCTTGAAAACCCTGAATCTGCGCCCGGAACGGTTTGGACTGCGAATGAAATCGGCCGCGTGGAACATCATGCGCCAGCGGCGGCATCGCCCGCGTCATCCGGCCGGTCTTCCCTTCCCCTCCGCGGGCTTCAGCGCCCCGACGATGCCGAGCGGGGCGAAATAGACGGCGAGCACGAAGGCGAGGCCGAGCCAAAGCAGCCAGCGGTGCGGGTCGAACAGGCCGGGCAGCATCGGTAGGCGGGCGTCGGCCGCGACGTTCGCCAGCGCCCCCATCAGGTCTTGAAGATAGCTCTCGGCGACGACGAACAGGGCCGCGCCGACGATCGCGCCGTAAAGCGAGCCCATCCCGCCGACCACCACCATCACCAGCACGTCGACCTGGATCGAGAACGAAAGCGCCGTATCAGGACCGACATAGCGGAGCCACAGCGCGCTTAAGGCCCCTGCAAGCGTCGCGCCGAGCGCCGAGATGCAGGTCGCCAGCGTCCGGTGGAACACGATGCGGTAGCCAAGTGCCTCGGCGCGGAACGGGTTCTCGCGGATCGCCTGAAGCACCCGGCCGAAGGGCGAGTTCACCACCCGGAGCAGCACCAGGAAGGCAGCCGCCGCGACGACAAACACGAGGTAATAGGCGAGGAGCTTGCCGTTCGCCTGAACGCCCAAGATCGGGTGGTCGAGCCACTTGAAGCCCGGCTGGAGGATTTCGGGGATCTTGAAGGAACGCCCGTCCTCGCCGCCGGTCAGGTCCGAGAGCTGGGAGGCCA
The DNA here is from genome assembly GCF_052145395.1 of Roseiarcus sp. NCBI lineage: Bacteria > Pseudomonadati > Pseudomonadota > Alphaproteobacteria > Hyphomicrobiales > Roseiarcaceae > Roseiarcus > Roseiarcus sp. Next base: position 10,861 of record NZ_JBKQOT010000210.1, on the reverse strand, counting down.
GCACGTTGAAGGCGTAGGCGACCGCCAGCGTCACCATGGCGAAGAAGATCGACTGCACGCGCAGCGAGAAGAGGCCGATCGCCAGCGCCAGCGCCAGCGAAAGGATGAAAGCGCAGACGAGCCCGAGCGCCAGCGCCCCCCAGCTCGCGCTGAGCCCGTAGAGCGCGAGCCCGACGCCGTAGGCCCCGACGCCGAAGAACATCACGTGCGCGAAGGACACGATCCCCGTGTAGCCGAGCAGCACATCGTAGGAGGCGACCAGGAGGATCATCACGCAGGTCTTGGCCGCGGTGTTCAGCGCCTTGGCGCCCGGAAACAGGAACGGGGCAAGCATCAGCGCGAGCACGATCAGCGCGACGAGGACTTGCAGCGCCCGGCCGCGCGGCGGGTCGCCGGAAAGAAGCGTCATCGTCCGCTCACCGGATAGAGGCCGCGCGGCCGCCACAAAAGCACGACGACCATCGCGAGAATGTTGGAGACCAGGGCGAGCTTCGGGGCGAGGAAGCCGGCGTAATTGGCGATCAGCGCCACCAAGATCGAGGCGACGAACGAGCCGCCGACCGAGCCCAAGCCCCCGATGATGATGACGATGAAGCAGAGCACCAAAAACTCGCCGCCGATGGTCGCGTGCACCTGGCCTCGATAGAGCGCCATCATCGCCCCGCCAAGGCCCGCCAGCGCCGAGCCCGCCATGAACACGCCGATGAAAAGCCGATCGATGCGGTAGCCGAGCGCCTCGACCATTTCGCGGTTCTCGACGCCGGCGCGGATGAGGAGGCCAATCTTGGTGCGGTTCAGGATCAGCATCTCGCCGGCGAACACGACAAGGCCAACGAGCGTCGCCAGCACGCGATATTTCTCGATCGCCGCCTCGCCGAACACGAACGACCCCTCCAACGTCTTCGGCAGGCTGAGCGGGATCTGGTCCGGACCCCAGAAGGCGTACATCAGCTGCTCGGCGATGATCGAGCCGCCGATGGTCGCGAGAATCTGCCGCAGGTGCTGGCCGTAGACCGGCTTGACGATCAGCCGCTCGAACACCCAGCCGAGCGCGCCGCAGACGAGCGCCGCCGCGACGATGGCGAGGAGGAAGACCGCGAGATTGAGCGCGACCGAGTCCGACGCCGACCAGCCCGCGAGCGGCAGGAACACCAGCGTCGCGACATACGCGCCGAGGGCGATGAAGGCGCCGTGCCCGAAGTTCAGGACGTCCATCATGCCGAAGACGAGGGTGAGCCCGGACGCCATGGTAAAGATCATCATGCCCATGGCGAGGCCGGCCGCGGTCAGCGTCACAAAGGTCGAGGCCGAGCCGACGAAGGGCGCAGCGACGAGCGCGACGATGACCGGCGTCATCGCCGGGAGGATCTCGATCCTGCGCCGCGGCAGCGCCGCTCCGAAGCCCGTCGCGCTCATTGGTGCGAATCCAGGCTGAGGCCGAGCAGGCGATTCTGCAGCGATTCGTCCGCAGCGAGCAAGTTCATTGCGCCGCGATGGACGACGCGGCCGTTGTCCATCACCCTGACCTCGTCGCCGACCTCGACCGCGACGCGGAAATTCTGCTCGACCAGCAGAATGGTGACCCCGGTCGCCTTGATCTCCCTGAGGCACTCGATCAGCGAGCCGACAATCGCCGGCGCAAGCCCCTTGGTCGGCTCGTCGATCAGCAAAAGCTCGCGCGGCTCGACGATCGCGCGGGCGATCGACAGCATCTGTTTCTGCCCGCCGGAGAGCGATCCCGCCCGGGACAGCCAAAATCGCTTCAATGCCGGGAAGAAGCCGAAAATCCAGTCGAGGCGCTTGTCGTCGAGCGGGCCATCGCGCGCGCCGAGCACGAGGTTCTCCCTGACGGTGAGGTCGGAGAAGATCGCCATCGTCTCGGGCGCGTAGCCGACGCCGAGCCGCGCGACGTCGCTGGCGGCAAGGCCTTGCAGCGCCTTGTCCCCCAGCGCGATGCGCCCCTTCGAGGCGCGCCACAGCCCCATGATGGTGCGCAGCGTCGTCGTCTTGCCCGCGCCGTTGCGGCCGAGGAGCATCGTTGTCCGGCCTCCCGGAACGTCGAAGTCGACGCCCTGCAGAATGTGATAGCGGCCGATGTGGGTATGGACGCCATCGAGCGTCAGACTCGCGCTCATGCCGCCTTCCCCGGCGCGATCCCGAGATAGGCCTCCTGCACGACCGGCGAGGCAATGACCGTCGCCGGGTCGCCGTCGGCGACGAGCTGGCCATTGGTCAGCACGATGATGCGGTCGGCGAGCGAGCGGACGACGTCCATCTTGTGCTCGACAAGCAAAATGGTCTTGCTCGCGTCGGTCTTCAGCCGAGCGATCAGGTCGAGCACGACCGGAACTTCGTCGACGCTCATGCCGGCGGTCGGCTCGTCGAACATGTACACCTTGGGCTCGAGCGCCATCATCATCGCGACTTCCAGCTTGCGCTGGTCGCCGTGTGGCAGGGCGGCGGCCTCAGCGTCGCGCTTGGCGCCGAGCCCGACCGAGTCGAGCACCGTCTCGGCCCGATCGATCAGATCTCCGCGCGCCCGCCACGGGCGGCGCATGTCGTAGTGGACCCCGGCGCGCGCCTGCACCGCGAGCCGCACGTTCTCGGCAACGCTGAGGCGAGGGAACAGGTTCGTGAGCTGGAAGGCCCGCCCGAGCCCCAGCCGGGTCCGCTGCGGAGCGCTGAGACGCGTGACGTCCTGCCCCTCGATCAGCACCGAGCCGTCGGAGGCGCGCAGCTGGCCAGATATCAGGTTGAAATAGGTCGTCTTCCCGGCCCCATTCGGCCCGACAATGGCGGTGAGTTCGCCGGGCCGGAAGGCGCAGGTGACGTGGTCGACCGCGACATGGCCGCCGAACCGGATGGTGAGGCCGCGGGTCTCGAGCGACGGGGTCATCGCTTGTTGCGGATCGGGATGTCCATGTCCTTGATGGTTAGCTCGCGGGTGAGCTCGGGAACGCCCCAGGCGACGTTGGGATCGACCTTGATCTTGAACGCGTACATCGACTGTAGCGCCTGGTGATCTTCCTTGCGAAAGATCATCTTGCCTTTGGGCGTGTCGAACTCCATGCCCTCCATGGCGGCGATCAGCTTCTCGGTATCGGTCGATTTGGCCTTGTCGAGCGCCGTCACCAACGCCTCGGCCGCTGCGAATCCACCGGCGGTGAAGAAATCCGGCGGCGCGTTCAATCGCTTCTTGTGCTCGGCGACGAGCCAGTCATTCACCGGGTTCTTGGGAATCTCATAATAGTAGTAGGCGGCGCCCTCGAGGCCGGGGAAGCGCTTGTAGGCGGCGAGCGCTGGCAGGATGTTGCCGCCGGTCGAGAGCTCGATGCCGTAACGGCCGGGATCGAGATCGGCGAGCTTGTCGAGCGGGTCGCCGGCGCCGGCCCAGACGATCCAGATGATCTTCTTGCCCGGCTTGTCCTTGAGGGCGTCGAACAGACGCTGGGCGGGAGCGGTGAAGTCGGTCGTGTTCGGCGGCGCATATTCCTCGGCGACGAGGTTCGCTCCGGTCTTGGCGAGCGCCTCCTTGAAAGCAGCGACGCCGTCGCGGCCGAAGGCGTAGTCCTGTGCGAGCGTCGCGACGTTCACGCCCGGCTTGCCGATCGCGACGGCGATGGAAATCGCGTCCTGCGACGAGTTGCGGGCGGTCCGGAAGATGTAGCGGTTCCACTTCGAGCCGGTGATGTCGTCGGCGACGGCCGGCTCGACGAACAATATCTTCTTGTGCTCCTCGGCGACCGGCAGCATGGCGAGCGCCGCGGCGGACGAGCTCGTTCCGACGGCGATATCGGCGCCGTCGTCCTCATAAGCTTCGGTCAGCGCCGTCTTGGCGATGTCGGGCTTCGACTGGTCGTCCTTTGTGATGACGACGATCTTGCGCCCGTCGACCTCCATCGTGCCCTTGGTGGCGTATTCGAGGCCCATCATGAAGCCGGTCTCAGTCTGCTTGGCGTAGGCCTGCAAGGGTCCGGTCAAGCCGCGAATCAAGGCGACTTTCACATCGTCCGCGTGCGCCGCGCCAACCGCGGCGGCGAAAGTTGCGGCAAACGCGATTGTTTTGAGACGAAACTTCACGAGCGCTCCTCTCGATGTCATTGAACTGGCCTTTGCCTGCGGAGCCCTGCAGTTGCCGCGCTGGCATGGAATCTCATTCGAGCGGACCTTATCCTTGGCGGCGCGCGAGTGACAAGGCCGTATCGTTATCCGCGAGTCCGCGCCTCGCATGTCTTTGAAAGCCCGCATGGCTCACGATCTTCGCGCTCCCCGCCTTCACATCGCCGCGCCCCTCGCCGTGGGCGCGGCGGCGGCGCTGTCGACGGAACAGACGAACTACCTCGCCAACGTGCTGCGCCTCGGCGCCGGCGCGCGCGTGCTGGCGTTCAACGGCCGCGACGGCGAGTTTTTGGCCGAAATCGCTGCTTCGGGGCGCAAAGGCCTGATGCTCGTCCCGACCGCGCAGGCGCGGCCCGCAGAAGACCTGCCCGACGTCGATCTCGTGTTCGCGCCGCTGAAGCACGCCCGACTCGATTATCTGGCGCAGAAGGCGGTCGAGATGGGCGCCGGCCGCCTGCGCCCGGTCCTGACCCGTCGCACCCAGGTCGCGCGGCTCAACCTCGAACGCCTCGAGGCCAACGCCATCGAGGCCGCGGAGCAGTGCGGCGCCGTGTGGACGCCCGAAGTTCTGCCGCTCGAGCCGCTCGACAAGGCGCTGGCCGCGTGGCCGGGCGGCCGCGCGCTCGTCTTCTGCGACGAGGACGCCCAGGCGGCGGCCCCGCTCGAGGCGCTCGTTGAAGCGAAGGCGGACCACGGCGTCAGCGTCCTGATCGGCCCCGAGGGCGGATTCGACAAGGCCGAGCGCGCGGCGATCCTGCGGGTTCCACGCGTCCTGCGTCTGAGCCTCGGCCCCCGTATCCTGCGGGCCGACACGGCGGCAGTGGCGGCGCTCGCGCTCGTGCAAGCCACGCTCGGCGACTGGCGGCTCCCTGCGTGCGAAGCCGGGCCCGGATGACGTCGCTGGCCGCTTCGCCATGTTGCCGCCACGATATCGGCTCATCCCGGCGCACGTCAAACCGGTAGCGAGTCAGAATGGGGCAGAGATTCGAATGGTCGTCGGCCGGGGCAATCGCTTCGCTTGCGGCCTTTCTGGCGGTGTTGATCGCGAACGGGGCTCAGGCCGGCGACGCCGCCCCGAACCCGGATCTCGGCAGCGAGGCGCGCGCGTCCCCCTGCGGCTCTGCCGGAGAGTCCTGCGCTCATATCAGCGGCTACATCAAGGCGGGTTCTGATTTCTCCGCTCGCGGTCCTGACGGCCTGCGGCCGGATCGCGGCGCTCCGCCGCCGTCCCTATTCGCGGGGGTCGGCGCGGCGAGTCAGGGGGCCGCTGAAACCTCGAGCCGCGGCTCGTTCTTCCTGCCCGTCAGCGGTGACGACGACGCCCGCTGACGGCGCGCTTCGCAGCGCCCCTAGAACACCGCGTCCTCGAAGGCGGGGTCAACCGATCGCCGCCACGGGCCCTCGAACCGCTCGATCCAGACTTGGGCCGGCGAGCGTCCGCTCTCTGCAATCGCCTCCAGAGGGGCGAGCCAGACGGTTTCGTCCTCGCCCTTGCCGTTGAGCATTGCCCGGCGCCTCAGCCCCTCGCGCGCGAGGGCGACCACATCGGCGGCGATCGCGCCGAGCGTGCGGCCGCGGATCGGCGCGGCGAGCCCCCGCTGCGGGACGGCGTCGCGCAGCGCCTGCCGCTCCTCGGCGGTCCAGTCCTTGACGAGCGCCCACGCCGACGAAAGCGCTTCGGAATCGTAGAAGAGGCCGCTCGTCAGGGCCGTCATCGCCACAATCCGCTCGGGCGGACCGACGTCGGCGCCGCGCATCTCGAGGTAGCGCTTGAGCCGCACCTCGGGAAAAATCGTCGACAGGTGGTTGGTCCAGTCGGCCATGGTCGCGCGCTCGCCCGGCGCGGCGGCGAGCCTGCCGTTCAAAAGGTCGCGGAAGCTGCCGCCGGCGACATCGACATATGTCGAGCCGCGCTTGAGGAAATAGAGCGGCACGTCGAGCGCGTAATCGACGTAGCGCTCGAAGCCCATGCCGGACTCGAGGGCGAAAGGCAGCATGCCGGTGCGGTCAGGGTCGGTGTGGCGCCAGATCTCGGAGCGGGCCGACAGGAGGCCGTTGAGCTTGCCGTCGGTGAACGGCGAATTTGCGAATAGCGCGGTGACCGCCGGCTGGAGCGCGAGCGCGACGCGCAGCTTCGTCACCATGTCCTTTTCGTCGCGGAAATCGAAATTGGTTTGCACCGTTGCGGTGCGGAACATCATATCGAGGCCGCGCGTCCCGACCTTCGGCATGTAGCCCTTCATGATGCCGTAGCGGCCTTTCGGCATGGTCGGCGTCTCGGCCAGCGTCCATTTCGGGCTCATGCCCAGCGACAGCGCCGAGAGCCCCAACCGCTCGGCGACGGATCGCCAGACGTCGACGTGGCGCGCGAGTTCCTCCGCCGTCTCGTGCGCCGTGTCCAACGGCGCGCCGGAGAGCTCAAACTGCCCGCCTGGCTCGAGCGAGATCGCCGCTTCCGCCTTTTCGTCAAAGAGGCCGATGAGATGGCCGCCGTCCTCGATCCGCTCCCAGCCAAGGCGGGCGTTCATGCCTTCGAGCAACGCGCGGATCCCCCGCTCGCCCTCGTAAGGAACGGGCGTATGGTTGGCGCGGTAGAACAGGATCTTCTCGTGTTCCGTGCCGACGCGGAGCGGCGCATCGCGCTTGCATCCGGCCTCAAACCAGGCCGCGAGCGCGTCGCGCGATTCGATTATGTCCCCATCGACGACGTCGCGAGCCATTAAGGATTACGCCCCTGCGGCCGGCGAGCCGGCGTGTCGCGGCTAGATAGTCGCGCGGACAGGATATTGCAATTGACGCGCCGCGCCGGCCCATCCACACCCTGTTAGGGGTTTCCGGCGTCCAATGCGCGCGTCCGACCAAAGGCTCCGCCGATGTCCGAAGTTCAGCGCCGGTTCATTCGCTCCACCTCCGGCGCGACGTCCATCGAATACGCGCTCATCGCGATGAGCGTGGCGCTGGTCATCGTGGCGGCGGTCGGCGGCGTCGGCCTCAACCTCAGCGCCTATTACGGTTCCATCGCCGCCGCGTTGCCCTGAGACGGACGCGGCTCAGGTCGGCGGCGGTTGGGTGAAGGAGCCGGCGATCGCGCCGAGGCTCGCCTGCTGCGCCTGCGACGCGACGACGCCCGCTGCGAACATGCCGCCCAGGGTCGTAAGCCCTGCGACGAGGGCCGCGGTCTGCGGATTGGCCGCCTGATGCGAGCCGCCGAAGATCGAACCCAGCATGCCCATGAAGCCGCCGCCAGAGCCGCCGGCGGCGCCGAGCGCCGAACCGAGCCCTCCGGGCGCAGCAGCTGCATTGGCGAGGTCGGCCAGAACGCCGCCGAGGCCCTGGCTGGCCAACGCGTTTGCAAGGCCGCCGAGCAGGATCGAGGCCACCGCTGGCAGCATGGCCTCGATCGTCTCGGGCGCGACGCCGGAGACCTCGGCCACGTGCTGCACGACCTGGCCGATCGCCTCAGGCGATCCGAACACCTGGGCAACCGCGTTCGCGCCGGCCGCGCCCGCCGCGGCGGCGGGCTCCGTATAGGACGCCTCGTGGCCGCCGCCGGCCAACTCGGCGACGAGCTTGCCGAGGGCTTCGGGATGCGCCTTGAGACGTTCAAACGCCAGGGAAAAGGCCGAGAGCATCGCCTGGGTCGCCGCCTCCGCCTGCTCGGACGTGAGCCCGAACCGGGCGGCGAGATTGCCGATCGCCTGGCCGCCCTGCGCGGTCTTGAGAATGTCGTTGAGCGTCACGACTCTTTACCTCCCGTCACCTTCCGCCGGCCTCGGCGTCGGGCCCGGCTGCAGTCGTCTGGCGAGCCGCGTCGTGGCGCCGTAGGCGGTCGCCACCGCGATCACTCCGAACAGAGCGCAGCCGAGGGCGACGCCGATCAGTCCGCCCTTCACTCCACCATATCGGACGCCGAAGGTCACGAACGGAATCGTGCCGAGCGTCGCCCGCGCCCAGTTGAACGCCATGGTCAGAAGCGGAAAGCCAAGGTTGTTGAAGGCCGTGTTGGCGACGAAGAGACAGGCGAGAAACACCCAGGCGACGACGCCGTAGCGGCAATAGAAGGTCAGGTAGTCCGCGCTATCGCCCTTCGCGTCGAAGGCGGCGACGAGGAACGGCGCGGCGAGCGCCAGCGCCGCCCAGGCGAACAGCACGTAGCCGACCGAGAGCAGAAACGAGTCGCTGAGCGTCCTCTGCACGCGCCCCATCAGCCTCGCGCCATAGTTCTGGCCGATGATCGGGCCGACCGAGCCGGTGAGGGCGAAGATGACTCCGAAGGCGACCGGGGTCACCCGGTCGATGATGGCGGCGGCGGCGATGGCCGCCTGTCCGACGTCCGAGAACACCCGGACCGTATATGCGGAGCCGACCGGCGTGGCGAGATTGGCCATGATGGCGGGAAAGCCGATCGCCATGATCAGGCCGAAGTCGCCTCGGGCCGCCCTGAGGGTCGGTCGGGCGACAACGTCGTGCACCATGACCGACCCGTGAAGGCCGACCAGAAGGAAGGAGAGGCGCGAGGCGACCGTCGCCCAGGCCGCGCCATAGACGCCGAGACCGAGGCCGAAGATCAGGGTCGGATCGAGAATGGCGGTGACGATCGCCCCCGACAGCGTGACGTACATCGCTCGCCGCGCGTCGCCGACCGCGCGCAACAGGCCCGACATCGTCATGCCGAGCGCCATGGGGACGTTGGCGGGAATGGTGATGGCGAGGAACTTCGACGCCACCGCGAGCGGTTCGCCGTTCGCGTGCACGACGTGGATCAGGCCCCAGTCGCGAAAGACGAACATCACGGCTGCGACCGCGGCCGAGAAAAGGGCGGTGATGGTCAACGACGACGCGGCGAGGCGGCGCCCGCGCGGCCGGTTGCCCGCCCCGATCGCCCGCGACACGGTGGCCGAGGCGGCGATGGTGAGGCCGATGTTAACCGACATGGCGAAGAAGGTCGCGAGCCCGACATAGCCGACCGCCGCCTTGAACGCCTGGTCGCCGAGCCGCGAAACCCAGAAGAGCGACAAAAGGTCGACGGCGAAGATCGCCATGAGTCCGATCGCCCCGGTCGCGGTCATCACCGCGACATGGCGCAGCAAGGACCCCTGGGTGAACACCGGCCGGGCCTTTTCGCGGGCGATTGGAGGGGCCTTCAAGGGTTCGTCCCGGCTTTCGAGGGCCGGGACTCTTATCGGGTCGCCGAGGCCGGGGCTAGGGCCGGCCGCGCCCGATGACCGCGGTTTTCTGGCGACAATCCTTTGTTTTCAAAGGGTTAGTGGATATTGGGGGCGATTCTCCGGCGAGACTTCGAATGTTTTCAAGGACTTAGCGGCGGATCCAGTTTTGGGACACCGAGGTCGGCCTCCGGCGCGTTTGTCGGCGGGGCCGCGACGTGCCACATTCGCGGAACGGCGATCGTGCGGCGGGCGATGGCGGACCCAAGCGTCAGACTTTTTCTCTCCTGCGTCTCCGACGAGTTCGGCGCCTATCGCGACGCGCTGCGAAAGGCGCTGACCGGGCCCGACGTCGCGGTGAAAATCCAAGAGGACTTTAAGAACCGCGGCGGCGACACGCTGAAAATGCTCGAGGACTATATCGAGCACTGCCATGCGGTCGTGCATTTCCTGGGCGACATGACCGGTTCGGCGCCGGCCGCGGTCAGCGTCGACGACCTGCTCAAGAGGCGCCCCGGTCTGGAGGCGGAACTGGCGCGACGGGGTTTTCCGCGCGAGGCGCTGAACGCGCTGACCTACACGCAGTGGGAGGCGTGGCTCGCGTTCGGCCTCGGCAAGGACTTGCTGATCGTCGAGCCGGCGGCCGGCGTCGATCGCGGCCCGAGGTTTGACGCGACCGAGGACTCGAAGACCGCGCAGGCCGCCCACCGGGCGCGGCTGAAGGCGATCGACCGCTATCCCGGTCCGCCGTTCACCAGCGTCGACAACCTCGTCGCGCAGATCGTGACCTCGGCGGTCCTCGACGCGCCTGCCAGGGCTAGGAGCGGTATCGAGGTTGGCGCCCGCGCCTTCCGACTCTGGACCTTCGTCTTCGGGCCAGCTGGGGAGCCGGCGACCGAGCCGAGCCTCGACTGGCTCGACCTTGCCGACGCGTTCGAGGACGGCGAGCCCAATCTCTTCAGCTTGCTGCGCTGGGATTACGGCCTCGTCGAAACGCTCTACGGCCGCGACGACGATCTCAAGAAAATTCTGGACTGGGCGGAGAGCGGCTCGAAGGCGCCGAGCGCGCGCCTCATCACCGGTGAGGGCGGCGCCGGCAAGACGCGCCTCGCCGCCGAGGCGGCCAAAATTCTGCGCGACCGGGGCTGGACGGCGGGATTCCTTCCCCGACGCAAGAACGCGTTCAACTTCGCCGTCGGGGACAAGGGGCTCTTTCTCATCCTCGACTATCCCGAGGAGCAGCCGGCGCGCACGGCCGCCATTCTCAAGGACCTCGCCGAGCGCAAGGCGGCGCCCTACCCGCTCAGAATCCTGTTCCTGTCGCGGCGGCCGTTTCTGGATTGGGAAGGCGAGACGACGATGCTTCAGGGGCGCTTCGGTCGACAGGAGATCGCCGCGCCGGCGCCGCTTTCCGTTAGGTGGTTGCGAGTTTTTTCGCTCTCTTAATTCATTGTATTATATGGGGTAATTGGGCTTTCCGGCGAGGGCTGCTCAGACTTCTCATGAAACCATGTCCGGAAAGCCCCGCCACAGCGCGGAGGCTCGTCGCTATTTCAAGTGGGTGAATTAGCCAGGAC
>NZ_JBKQOT010000209.1:0-2852 GCF_052145395.1 Roseiarcus sp. | reverse complement strand
CACGCTCGCCGACGCCATCCTCGACCGCGTCATTCACAACGCCTATCGCATCGATCTGGCCGGCGAGAGCCTGCGCAAGCGGCCGTCCTCGTCCTGACACCGACGTGCGCGCGGAGGGCCGGCTCGCCCGACCCTCGGCGCGACAAGGCCGTGGATAACGGCGGGCTGCGCTACGGCGCAATGCACAGCGCGCTCCGCCCGCCGTTACCCACCGCCACTCCAGCCGCCCTTCGCAAGCCGAGCTCTCTCGCCATATTGCGGAAGGCCGCAAGACCCATCCGGCCAAGCGAAACATCATCCCATGATCCGCGGAAGCCAACGCCCGGTGGCCGACATCAAATCGGAAGCCCGGCCGGCTTCAAATCGGAATCGGTGGCCGGCCTCCTATTGGAATGCGTGGTCGGCTTCGTCCGAATCGGCGCCAAAGGCATGGCACTCGTCACAGGACATCAGCGAAGCCTCGCGCACCTGGTGGCCGCTGAACCGATGAGAACCGCCGGCCAGCGTGGCATTGGGGACCTTCTGCCTCCCTGAGGATCGACAGCGTTTGATCCAGATCACTGCAGATTTTGCTCCAGGGCCTATGCTTTTTCGACCAAGTAAAGGCACGGAGACGCCTCTGATGCCCGAGACGCGTAAGGTCGCGGCGATCTTGGTCGCCGACGTCGTCGGCTTCAGCCGGCTCGCCGAAGCGGACGAAGAGCGCACGCTGGCGCGTTTGCGGGCGCTGCGCAGCGACCTCGTCGACCCGACGATCGCAAGCCATAATGGCCGGCTCGTGAAGCGCACGGGCGACGGAGCGTTGGTCGAGTTCCGCAGCGTGGTCGAAGCGGTGCGAGCCGCCATCAACGTGCAGACCGGCATCGCCGAGCGCAACATCGGACTGCCCGCCGAGAAACGGATCGAGGTTCGCGTCGGCATCCATCTCGGCGACGTCGTTGAGGAAGCTGACGGCGACCTCATGGGCGACGGGGTCAATGTCGCTGCTAGGATCCAGGCGATCTGCGAGCCTGGCGGCATTTGCCTTTCGGAAGACGCGTACCGGCAGGTGCGCGACAAGCTGCAGGTGACATTCGCCGATCTCGGCGAGCAGTGGCTCAAGAACATCGCGCGTCCGCTGCGGGCGTACGCCTTGAAGATTGGCGCGACGGCAGACGCGCCCGCAAGCTTACCGCCGGCGTCCAAGCGCCACGGTTTGCCGCGTCTCTCTCTCGTCGTGCTGCCCCTTGCCAACATCGGCGGCGGTCCGGAGCAAGATTATTTCGTCGACGGCGTGACCGAGAGCCTTACGACCGACCTTTCGCGCATCTCCGGTTCTTTCGTCATCGGTCGCAGCACCGCCTTCACCTACAAGGGCAAAGCGGTCGACCTAAAGGCGATCGGCCGCGAACTCAACGTCCGATATGTGCTGGAAGGCAGCGTTCAGCGCGGCGTCGATCGTCTGCGCGTCAACGTGCAACTGATCGAAGCGGAGACTGGCGCGCACATCTGGGCGGAACGGTTTGACAAGCCGATCGCCGATCTCTTTGTGATGCAGGACGAGATCGTTTCGCGCCTCGCCAATCGGCTCGGAGAGGAAATCGCCTTGGCCGAGGCGCGGCGCGCCGAGCGCTCTCCGGACCCCGATTCGATGGATCACTATTTCCTTGGGCGCGCCGAGTTCAATAGGGGCCTTGCCCCAGCTTACTTACAGAAAGCGCACTCCCATTTCGACCGTTCCCTCGATCTCGATCCTGACAACGTCGACGCGTTGGCCGGTCGGGGTATGGTGGACCTGGTCGCCGCGGCCATTTGGGCGTCGGACGACCGCGTCCGGCGGCTGCGCTCCGCGGAAGCGGACCTTACCAAGGCTGTCCGACTAAATCCGGACCATGCCACCGCCCATGCAGCGCTCGGCTACTTGCGCATGCTGAGCCATAGAATTGCTCAGGGCATAGCCGAGTGCGAGCGCGCGCTAGAGATTGACCGGAACTTTGCCTCTGCCCATGTCTTCATGGGCATGGGAAAGTTTCTTCTTGGGCGTAACGAGGAAACCGAGGCGCACGTCCGTGAGGCGCTGCGGATCAGTCCACGCGACACGTTGGCAGGCATCTGGTCATATATCGCGGGGTGGGCCAAGCTCGCCTCCGGCCGCGACGACGAAGCCGTCGACTGGCTAATCCGGTCCATCGAACTCGCGCCAAATTCAACAATGGCCCATTTCCTGCTTAGCTCCGCGCTGGCGCACCTCGGCCGAGTGGAGGAAGCGCGCGATGAGACGCGTACCGGGCTAGAACTCGATCCGGGCTTCACTATCGCACGGTTCCGCGGATCCTCACCACTTAGCGACCATCCCGATTATCTGGCGGGGCGCGAGCACATCTACGACGGCATGCGCATCGCGGGGGTGCCCGAGGAATGATCGCCGCGCGCCGTCTTGCCGCTGACGCCCCGGTATTCAGCCGCAGGTCGAACTGACGCGCTCGCAGCCTAACCCAGGAATGGTCGCTCATAGCGCGACGCTCCCGTAGCGCCTTCGACCGCTTTCTTGCGCATCGCTGCGCATTCCACGGGATCGTGAGCGCCCGTTCCACGGCATCATGAGCACGCGTTTCACGCAATCATGAGCGGAGGGCGCGTCGTCGATGGCGACATTGAACGCGCAAGGGACGGCTCACGCGCCTGGAAGAGCATCTTCTCGACAAGCCCTGGCGCAAGACGCGCGAAGGCGTCGAGGTCGAGCTTCTGGCGCAAGACGACGAACTCTACGTCTACGCCCAAAGCGACGACGCCAGCTCAAATGGCTGTGGGCGCGGCTGAACAAGCTCGCCGCCATGGACGTCTCGCACCAGGAGCGGCTGATGAAGCTCGGC
>NZ_JBKQOT010000208.1:0-5514 GCF_052145395.1 Roseiarcus sp. | reverse complement strand
GGTGGCTGTGGTTAGTAAAGGCGTACCACAGGGAATAATGCGCGGTACTATCACAGTTTCAGTTTCCAAAGGCGTAGGCTATTTCAATGTTTCCAGCGGCGCGCTGTCTTGCGCTGGAACCTACAGCTTAGGTCATTAATTGCCAACTTTTTCAGTTCCGGTGTTGTGCAATGATGGGCGCAAGGGCATAGTGATTGCTACTCGGGACTACGGCGGGATGAGTGGAGGAGGCACCTTTACTCTCACCGATGGGACGGCTGGCGACTTTATTTTTGGAGATGCTGCTAATAAGCTATAAACCACGTCGGCGTCATCGAGGCTCCGTACGCCAACGACGGCGGACGGTTGAACGGCGTTTTGACAGCGGTTTTTGGTCACCAAATGGTCACCAACACGCGGGTACGCGGCCGGACTGTCGGGACAGAAAGGGAACCGCAACGGCAAAATGTCTCGTCACTTCAACATCCTGCGGGACTAGCCGTGACAACGCGGGACGGCCGAAAACACATTTCAAGACCGCTGCCTTAAACCACTCGGCCATCCTTCCCGCGTGAGAGCGATCCATAGCCCATCGGGCGTTCGGCCCGCAACGGGCTCACACCAGCCGGCTCTGCGCCTTGGCCGCGGCGATGAAGCTCGCAAACAGGGGATGCGGCTCGAACGGACGCGACTTCAGCTCCGGGTGATACTGCACGCCGATGAACCAGGGATGGTCGGTGAACTCGATCGTCTCGGGCAACAGCCCGTCCGGCGACATGCCGGCGAACGCCATCCCCTTCTCCTCGAGGCGGGAGAGATAGGCGGTGTTGACCTCGTAGCGGTGGCGGTGGCGCTCGGAGATCTCGGGCCGCCCGTAGATTTCGGCGATTCGCGATCCGGCCTTCAAGAGGGCCGCATAGGCGCCGAGCCGCATCGTGCCGCCAAGGTCGCCTTCCGCCCTGCGCTGCTCGAGTTCGTTGCCGTGCAGCCATTCGGTCATCAGGCCCACGACCGGCTCGGATGTCGGCCCGAATTCGGTCGAGTTGGCCTCCTTGAGGCCCGCGAGCGACCGGCAGGCCTCGATCACCGCCATTTGCATGCCGAAGCAGATGCCGAGGTAGGGCACCTTGCGCTCGCGGGCGAAGCGGGCGGCCAGAATCTTGCCCTCGGCGCCGCGCGAGCCGAACCCGCCCGGCACCAGAATGCCGTTCACGCCCTCGAGACGCGGGGCGGGGTCGGCGGTCTCGAAAATCTCGCTCTCGATCCAGTCGAGCTTGACCCGGACCTTGTTGGCCATGCCGCCGTGGGTCAGCGCCTCGATGAGCGACTTGTAGGCGTCCTTGAGGCCGGTGTACTTGCCGACGACCGCGATCGTCAGTTCGCCCTCGGGATTGTGATAGGCCTCCGACACCGCGTCCCAGCGGCGCATGTCCGGCTTCGGAGCGGGCTCGATGCCGAAGGCGGCGAGCACTTCCCTGTCCAGCCCGGCGGCATGATAGAGCGCCGGGACGTCGTAGATCGAGCGGGCGTCGCGCGCCTCGACCACCGCGCTCTCGCGCACGTTGCAGAAGAGCGCAAGCTTGCGCCGCTCCTCGCGCGGGATCTCGCGGTCCGAGCGGCAGAGCAGAATGTGCGGCTGGATGCCGATCGAGCGCAGCTCCTTGACCGAGTGCTGGGTCGGCTTCGTCTTCAGCTCGCCCGCCGTGGGGATCCAGGGCAGCAGGGTCAGGTGGATATAGACCACGTGGCCGCGTGGAAGATCGTTGCCGAGCTGGCGGATCGCCTCGAAGAACGGCAGGCCCTCGATGTCGCCGACCGTGCCGCCGATCTCGACCAAGACGAAGTCGACCGCTTCGTTGCCTTCGAGGATGAAGTCCTTGATCGCGTTGGTGACGTGCGGGATCACCTGCACCGTCGCGCCGAGGAAGTCGCCGTGCCGCTCGCGGGCGATCAGCTCCTGGTAGATGCGCCCCGTGGTGATGTTGTCCTGGCGGTTGGCGTTTCGGCCGGTGAAGCGCTCGTAATGGCCGAGGTCGAGGTCCGTCTCCGCCCCGTCGTCGGTGACGAACACCTCGCCGTGCTGGGTCGGGCTCATCGTTCCCGGATCGACGTTGAGGTAGGGGTCGAGCTTGCGCAGGCGGACCGTATAGCCGCGCGCCTGCAATAGCGCCCCTAAGGCCGCTGAGGCCAAACCCTTGCCGAGCGAGGAAACCACGCCGCCGGTGATGAAGATATACCGCGCCATGGGATTTGACCCTTAGCCGATCGCGTTCGATTCGGCGAGACGAAAGTTGTCGCGGAGAAAGACGCCAGCGCTTTGGGGATTCCCGGCCTTAATTTCGGGTCTGGGCGCGGAAGCGGTCGTTCGAAATGGACACAGTAGGCGACCTTCGGGCGCAAGTAGCCGACGGCCTACTCACACGCCCATCGCGCGTGACCTGTGACGCCCGTCACAGCTCTCGGGCCTGAGATGTGATTGGTAACAACAGGCACAAGGAGGAAGCATGGCCGACGATGTCGTGGTCGGGGCGGGATGTGCCGGCTGCGTCCTGGCGGCTCGCCTGTCCGAGAATCCGGGCGCCGAAGTCGTCCTGATCGAGGCGGGCGGCCCCGATAGCGCGTCAGAAATTCACGTTCCCGCCGCACTCAGCCAGCTTTGGAAATCGCAATACGACTGGGACTACTCGAGCCAGTCTGAGCCTGGGGATCTGATCCGCAGTGTGGAAGGACTGTCCTGAGAAAAGCGCGCGCTTGGGGACGGACCGCATCGTCCGTCGAGCGGGTCGATCCGACCCAAAGCAGACCATAGCGGCGCGAACGGTCCGAACCATTTGCCTCCTGAAGGTCCACCCACGCACAAGCCGAGCGGCGTTGCGCCAGCCGCCGCGTGATGCAAATCGCAGTCGTTTGGAGCCTCAATTGTCAAGGTCGTGGATTTACCAGAATGACGACCGGGTATACGCCTACAACGCGCAAAGAGCGAAAACGGGTCCGGACTGATCCGGCTACAGACGTGGGAGGGGACTATGGCGACAGCCAGTCGGCAGGGACAGGCGCACGGCGACGCCTCCAACGACGATCCGCTGGACCTTCTGATCGTCGGCGCCGGTTTCTCCGGGATGTACATGCTGATCAAGGCCCGCGGCATGGGCCTGAGGGCGCTTGCCATTGACGCCGCGTCGAGCGTCGGCGGCACTTGGTATCACAACCGCTACCCCGGCGCCCATTTTGACATCCAAAGCCTGGAATACTCGTACAGCTTCGATGAGGCGCTGCAGCAGCAGTGGCGTTGGACCGAGCGCTACGCGTCGCAGCCAGAGTTGCTGCGTTACGCCAATCACGTGGCCGAATCACGTGGCCGACCGCTTTGCCCTGCGCAACGACATCCGTCTCGACACGCGGCTGACCGAGGCGACTTGGGACGAGGCGAGCGCATGCTGGCAGGCGGCGGCGCAGACTGGCGAGCGCTGGTCGGCAAGATACCTGGTGATGGCCAGCGGGCCGCTTTCAACGCCCAACACGCCGGCCTTTGATGGCCTCGAAACCTTTGCCGGTCCAACGTTCCATACCGCAGACTGGCCTCATCAGCCCGTGGATTTCAGCGGCCAACGTGTCGGCGTGATCGGCACCGGCTCCTCCGGGGTTCAGGTCATACCCCTGATCGCGCGGCAGGCGCGCGAACTCACCGTCTTCCAGCGCACGGCCGCCTATGCTGTGCCAGCGCACAACGGCCCCCTGGACCCAGCCTATGAGGCGCGCATCAAGTCCGACTATCGAGGCTTTCGCGAGCGCGTAATCGCCGCATGCGTGTGGGCTTCGGAAGCGAGTTGCCGCCGAATATGGCGTCGGCGCTTGCGGTGAGCCCAGACGAGTGCGACGCCCGGTTCGAGGAGCGCTGGCGGATCGGCGGCTTCGCGCGTAACGCCGTCTCCGGGTCGCGCACGATCGCGCGGATCTTGCCGCGAACAAACTCCGCCGCCATCGCGTTGGCGCGCTCGTCGATCATGATGTCGTAGAAGGCGCCGAGAAACGCGGCTGTCGCTACGATTGTGACGACGGTCGTCGCGATCGGCCACGACGGCTTTTCCGTCGACTCGCCTCGTAACCCGCGCCCAAGGGGCCTTGGCGCCCGCGCCGGATGCGCAGAAACTTGCCGTTTCTGATCGGAAAGGTCATTGGGGAGGACGGGGATGCCGGGGAGCGAGTTCTTCTTTCAGGCCGAAGACGGCGTCCGTCTCCTCGGCCGGCGCTGGGCGCCCGACGCTTCGCCGCGCGCGGCCGTCCAGATCGCTCACGGCCTCGCCGAGCACAGCGCCCGTTACGCGAGGCTCGCGACGGCGCTGAACGCCGCCGGCTTCGCCGCCTACGCCTCGGACCATCGCGGCCACGGGCCCGCCGCGGCGGCGGCGGCCGACCTCGGCCACTTCGCCGACCGGGACGGCTGGGCGAAATGCCTCGGCGACCTGCGGACCTTCAACCGGCTGATCGCCGCCGATGAACCGGCGTCCCGATCGTGCTCTTCGGCCACTCGATGGGCTCGTTCCTCGGCCGGCGCTTCGTCGCCGACCATTCGGACGCCCTCGCCGGCGCGATCTTCTCCGGCTCGAGCGGCAAGCCGCCGCCGATCGCGGCGCTCGGCCGGCTGATTGCGCGCGTCGAGCGCCTGCGGCTCGGACCGCGGGGAAAAAGCGCGCTTTTGAACCAGATGATGTTCGGCGACTTCAACAAGTCCTTCAAGCCGGCCCGCACCGCGTTCGACTGGCTGTCGCGCGACCCCGCCGAGGTCGACCGCTATGTCGCCGACCCGCTTTGCGGTTTCCCGTTCTCGACCCAGCTCACCATCGACCTCCTCGACGCGCTGGCGGCCCTCGCGGATCCGGCCAGTCTCGCGCCGATCCGCAAGGACCTGCCGATCTATGTCTTTTCCGGAGAGAAGGATCCGGTCGGCGCCAACATCGAGAGCCTGATCGACGCGATGAAGTCGGCGGGCTTCTCCCGGCTGACGACCCGGATCTACCCGGGCGCGCGGCATGAGACGCTGAACGAGACGAACCGCGACGAGGTGACGCGCGATCTCATCGCCTGGTTCGACGGAGTGAGCCCGCGCCGCTGACGGCCCTCAGGCAAGTCGGCCCGGATCCTATCGCCGGGCAGACAGACGCCCGGCCGCGACGCTCGCATATCGGCGAGGCCGTCCAGGGCTTCAAAGTCACATTCGGCCGTAAAGAGGAGATAGGAGGTCGCCGATGGACGTCCCGGTTGGCTCAGCGGGACAGCGACCCGATCCCCAGTCCCATATTTGTATTCGGCGAAAGAGTACGGCTGCTCGATGCGTCGAAGACGATTTGGTCGTATTGCCAAAGGCGCTCGAAGAAGCTCAGGGCTCGGCGCTCGAAACCGCGCTCATGGGATGCAATTTGCAGAATCTCGCCGAGCGTTCGGTTGCCATCGATGGCGCCGAACATCCTGTCCTCAAAAGGGTCGACCGTCAGGATGAGATCGGTAAACGTGTGCGACCGGTTGATCAGCACCGCC
>NZ_JBKQOT010000207.1:0-2711 GCF_052145395.1 Roseiarcus sp. | reverse complement strand
CTCGCGATGCCAGATGTAACCGATCGGCACGCTGATCCGCAGCTCACCACGCCGGGCTTTTGCTCGGGCGGCATCGAGCATGCGGGCGCGCAGCACGCCAAGCTCGAACTCGCTGATGCTGCCCTTCATGCCGAGCAGGAGCCGATCGTTCGGCCGGCAGGGATCGTAGACGCCGTCCAGATCGATCACTCGGGCCTCGACCAGGCCGCATAGCTCGAGCAGATGATGCCAGTCGCGGCCATTCCGAGCGAGCCGGGAGGCGTCGAAGCACAACACGGCCCCCACTTCCCCGGCGCATAGCCATGCGACCAGCCGCTCGAACCCAGGCCGCGCCACCATTCCGCTGGCGGAGCGGCCGAGGTCGTCGTCGATCACCTCCACTTCACGGAAGCCTCGGCGCCGAGCGACGTCGACGAGCTCGTACTGGCGCCGCTGGCTCTCGAGATTGGTCTGAACCTGGGCGTGGGTGGACTGGCGAACGTAGACGACCGCCTTGCGCTTCAGCACCGCGGGGGGAAGAAGGTCAGCGCTCGTCATCGTCGCGCTCCTCCGCCGCCACGCCGGCCGCCTCCGACAGCAGTCGGGCCAGCCGGGCGAGCGCCGTCCGGCGGTCCGACGAGCTGATCCCCCGGAGTCTTTCGGAATCGAGCGGAATGCTGAGCTGTCGCGGGTCTACGGATGGCGGCGTCGGTGACGGCTGGCGTCTCATCATGCTCCTCCTGGACGATGGTGGAATCGCCAGAGGAGTTTCGTCTGAAACCGCGCTCGATCAGCAGGTGATGAAGGTCAGCCAGCGCCGATACGCACAGGCGCGGCGTGCCGAACGTCATTACGGCGCACGCCGCCGGATCGAGTATCCACGCCGCCACCACCATGACCACGCCGGGCGCCACCTCGACGTGGACGAACTCACCGCTGGCGCGCCGCTCCGTGTATTGGCGGCGAACACGCCGCCCATGAAACGCGTGCCATCGGTAACAAACTTCGACTTCCTGCCCGACATGGGCAGAATGACCGCGCAATGGCCGTCGGGCGCCGGAACTGGACCTTCGCCGGCTCGGACGAAGGGGCTTCATACTGCTCATCTCGTCATCCCCTTAAATCTCAAAGAGATTTTTTTGGTAATAGTCAGACGGCGGCCGTCGTGACCGCCGAGCGTTCGCTTCGCGCCGAACGGTCTCGCGCGCCAGTTCGGCATGCGGGATTATCCAGGGCGCGCCCTTGCACGGCTGGCTCGCGGAAAGCGCTTTTTCGGCGATCAATCGACGCACGGTTGAGGTGCTGACGTCGAGGATCGCGGCGGCTTCGTTGATTGTAGCCTCGCCGCGTTCAGCCCGTTCTCCGGGGCGATGAATTGCGATGTCATTGTTATGGCGCAGAGAGCAGACGCTGCCGCGGGTCCAGCTATGGCCATGGGTCGTCGTTTTTCCTGATCGATTGAGCACCATGGCGATCGCCTGATCGGGCATGTGACGGGCCAAGGCGCGCACGAGGTCGACGATATCCGCGTCGGTAACCCATCGCGTGTGGCCGAACTTGTTCTTCTTCACGCCGAGGCGCGTGTGATCTCCTCCTTGCCAATGAATGACAAGCTCGGGGCTGTCGCCGACGACGTCGACGACAATCTCGGAGATGACCATGCGGATAATCTTCTTGCGCGTATCGGCCGTAGCGCCCGGGCTGTCCCAAGCTTGCGTTAGATCGCGGCCCAACATCAGGAGACGATCTCGATCAGCGACGGTGAGCGCCTCTACCTGTTCGGCGCCGAGTTGATCGAGTTCGGCTTCGAGATTGCGCACCACGACCAGCCGCTCGTTCCAACGTCGCTCCAATTCGCCAGCTACGAGCCGATTGTCCGGATCGGCCGCATCGTACTGACGCTGAGCCCGGGCCGCTTCATAGCGGGCTTGCTGAAGCGCGAATTCGAGCTGTCCTTGCTTCTCCGAGCGCCTATGACTCCGAGCGTCAATCGCCCCCAAGGCCGCCTCCACGCCCAGGGGTTGGAGGCGGTCGAGCACCTCCTTGGCGACCATGCGGTCGGCGCGCATTCCGCTGAAGCTGATGCAACGGGCCGCTGCTAAGTGAGAGAATGCGCCGACGCATTGATAGCGTCCGGCCCCATCGCTGTAGCGGACACGAAGCTTTCGTCCGCACCGTGCGCAGCGAAAGAGACCGACCAGCAGCGCTTCGCCACGGCGAATGGCGCCTCGGCTCATGAACCGCTTTCCGTTGGCGTTGTCGGCAATCAGGGTCTGATTCCTCTCGAAGTCGGTCCAGGAAATATAGCTCTCGTGGTGATCGGGGATCAAAATGCTCCAACTTCTCCAGTCGCGTTGCATATTGCGCAGGACGTGCTTTCGCCCATTCTCGATGACGACGCGCATCGTTCGACGCCCGAAGGCGTAGGCTCCGGCGTAGACCGGGTTGGTCAGAATATGATGCACGGTCGAGTACACCGGCACTTTCCAGACGATCCGTTCGGCCGCCTCGCCAACCGTCAAGACTGGCAACGGAATCTTCTCTTGCCTGAACCACACGAGCACTTGCCGGATTGATTGGAGTTCCGCGTACCTGCGGAACACCAGGCCGATGGCTTCCTGGACGCGCCGATCGGGATCCTTTTCGATCAGATCGCGCCCGGTCTTCACGTAGCCCACGGCAACGGTCAGGAAGAGTTCGCCTCGGCGCGCCTTCTGTTTCATCGCTTCGAT
>NZ_JBKQOT010000206.1:0-2555 GCF_052145395.1 Roseiarcus sp. | reverse complement strand
GCGCGCTCGGCGCCGGCGAGGACGTCCTCGGCCTCGCCGACCTCCCGGGCGCGAACCTTGAGCGCCCGTTCGAGGACCCCGACCGCGGCCTCCGCCGCGTCAGCCTTTTGCCGGCGCGCCGAATCGCGGTGGACGAGCAGGTCGAGGTCGGCGAGGTCGCGGGAAACCTCGTCGCCGTCGCCTGAGGCCCGGGCCTCGGAGAGCGCGCGATTCTCCTTGGCGAGACGGTCGGCGACCGCCGCGTGGGCCATGTGCGCGGCCGCCAGCGCCTGGGCGGCGGCGTCACGCGCCTCGATCGCGGCCCCCAGGACTTCCCTTTCCTTTGACCGCGGCGCGGTCGAGAAAGGCTCTGAGCTGGACGTCATTTGTGCTGCTTTTTGGCCCACTTCGATTCCTCCATGCTTCGAGCCCATCACGCGCCTCCCGCGGAGGGCGCGCCTGATCGCGGTTCCACTTCTGCCCAGCCGCCTTGCACAGGCCCGCGAAGGCGACGATTCGCTGCTTCGTTCGGGCGGTGCGCTTGCTCCCCACGAGCTACCTCAACCATGCGGCCAGCCCGGCGACGAACAGGACCCGCCAACGGCCATCGCGAATGTCGTCGGATCCATTGTTCAGCGCCCGCCGGAGCCGTAGTCGAAAGTCCCCACGGCGGCGTTGGAAGGAAAGCGATCGAAATACGAAGAGCCGCGAGCGTCCTGTCCGAGCTTTGATCCGCCCGGGGTTGGTCGGCCGCGGAACGGAGGGGGCATGTCCTGTGCGCCTTCCTCGGGCGAGGGGGCCTCCTGGCGCGGGTCATCCGCAGGGCTTTCCTCGCCGCCCTCACCCAGCGCTTGAATCATCTGCTGGAGCCGCTGATAGTCCTCGGGTGACAAGCGGCTTTTCAAAAAGACCTTAATGGCGTCGAGGCCGTCGTCCTGGTCCGCGCCTTCACCCCAATCGCCGTCGCGCTCCTTCCTGAGGTTGAAGTTCTGTTTGCTGCCGGGGATCAGGTCTGGGCTTCCGGGGCTGCGCCGGTTGGTCAGCTCGCCTTGCTCTTGGTCGCGTCCATAGCGCGAGTCATAGGCGACCCCCGCGCCGGCCATCATGGCGCGCGCTGCGGTCGCGCCGAACCGGCTCGTCCATGTTTTACGGACCTCGTCCAAGTCGATAAGCTTCGTCATTGTTATTACTCCTTTCACGATACTGTGCCTATACTTATGACCCCGAGACGCGCCATAGCCGACGGCCGTAGGGGTTGTAGTTCTCGCCGTCTAAATCCGCCCATTCCTTAGCCTTGGCCGCCCTTTCAGCCTTCCTGACCGCCTCCAGCGCCGCCTTGAAGGGCGGGTCGCCGTCCCGCACCACCTGGAATCACCGCTCCGCCAGCATGTGAGCATCCCCGCCTTGCGAAGCTCGCGAGGGTCGACGCCGTCGCGCTCGCAGCGCCTTCGCGTCTTTCGGAGGCGCCGCATCGGGCTGTCGCCATACCTCGCTCGGAGATACTGCTCGCGGGCCGCCGCGGTAGCCTCGAGACCCTGCTCGTCGATCCACTCCAGCATGCGCGGAACATCAATCGGAACCAGCTGGATCATGACGCCCTGGTCTTCGAGCTCGCGGTTCTCACGATCGAAAGCGGCGAGGTATTCCTCATACGGAGGCAGGCGCTCCTTCTTGGGCAGGCCTGCGGCCTCGATCGCCTTCCGCAGCCAACGCCAGCCATCAGGCGAGTATCGGGGCCGGCCGACGCGATTTTCCATCATCAGCCTCCGCGACCCCGCACCCTCAAATACGACAATGGCTCAGCGCCCTGCGAGTTGCGTCCCCAGGCGCGGCGGCCGCCGTGGCGCAGGAGGGCGGGATTGATCGTCATCGGGAAGCTTGGCGCTGGACCCGGAGATCTCCATGAACGCCCGCGACGACGCATCGACCTGGTCGTCGAACCGCCCGTTGGGGAAGCTCTTGAGCTCGTCGCGGTACGCGGCGACCCAGCCGCCGCCGGCGAGCGCGACGTTGCCGACGTTAACCTGCGCCGCGAACGGCCTCGCGCGGGTCGCCTTGTCGCCAGTCTCGGGACTCGCCGCGATATCGAAGCCGACGAGCAACCGCGTAAGCGACAGCGCCTGGTGCACGCCGGCCTGTCCGGGGTCCTTGGGCAGCGACACCTTGACCGATCGCCCGTCCGCCGTCGCCGTCTCGAGAATCTTGTCCTCGACCACGTCGGGCGTGCCGCGAAAGCGCAGCACGTGCTCGACGACGTACTTGTTGCCGCGCGTGCGCCCAAGCCTCACGCCGACCGTCCAGTCGCCGTTGCGCGCGCCGGCCAGGTCCCACGCCCGCACCTGTTCGACGACGTCGGACACGTCCTTGATCGGCATGTTGTCAACCAGGAAGAACTCGCCCGTTTCGGGTTACGTGGTCATTGCTTTCCTCCCGTTATGACTGCGGCGCTTCGTCACTTGCTCAATTTCATTAGCTCATTCTGTCTGCGGTTTCGTGTGTCGTCCCAGCACTAGTGTCGCGCTTCCTTGAAGTCGAATCGTATTCGTGAATCAAACATCCCTGCTGTTTTGAAGCAT
>NZ_JBKQOT010000205.1:0-3284 GCF_052145395.1 Roseiarcus sp. | reverse complement strand
TTTCATGCGCTCAATCAGACGACCCTGCAGATCGTCTTCGTGCATCCTATGGCCGACAATGACGATCGCGCCGCCTGAGTTGAGCCTGTTGTAGATCGTGCCGTTGTACCACCGCCAGACAGCGTCGCGGATGGTCTCGGACATCGCGTCCGCCATGCTGCCGAAGGGGTCATCGATCAGCACGATGTCCGCGCCGCGGCCGAGGATGTCGCCGCCGACGCCGATCGAATACCAGCTGCCGCCTTGAGATGTCTTCCATTGGCCGGCCGCGCGTGCATCCTCCGTAAGCGAAACGCTCGGGAACATCAACTTGTAGTCCGGATTGTCGATGATGTTGCGAACCTCGCGACCGGTATCACGCGCCAGATCGGCGCTCGCCGAGGCGGCGATGAATTGCCGATCCGGCCGGCGACCGAGACACCAGGCGGGGAACGAATGCGCCGCAAGCGTCGTCTTGCCGTGACGCGGGCAGACCTGAAGGATGAGTCGATCAATCTCGCCCCGCTCGACGCGCTCCAGCTGCGCGGCGATGAAGTAATGCACGGCGCTGGGCTGATAGCCCTTGATCATGTAGCTGGTGAACGCGGCCAGGGAATACTTCGGTTGAGTATGGAAGCGGCCGGTCATTGCTCCGTCTTCGTCCGGTCAACGAAGCCGCCTCGATCCAATTCCTCACGGTCGCCGCCCGCCGCCGCCAGCGCCGCGCCATATTTTGTTCGGCCCACGCTGTTGAGCTCGAGCCCCCAGCGCTTGCAGAAGGCCGCCTTGTGCGGGACGTCGACCGGCAGCTTCTCGACCCTGACGCCCTGCCTCGCAAAGGCGCGCGCCTGGGCGTCGAACGCGGCGACGAACTCTGCGTACGAGCCCGCGAGTATCGTCTTCGGCAAACCGGCGGCTGCGACCGCCTCCTCGAGCTGACGCCAGCTCTCGGGCGTGTACCAGGCGGCGCCTACGACCGCTTCATCCATCGGCGTTGCCCTCAACGCTTTCGAGCAACCGGCGAACGCGGGTGAGAACATCGTCACTGAAGCCGCTCAGATCGGGGCCGGGCCCCAACGCGGCCTCAGCTTCAGTCGGAGCGAGCGAAGAGCCAAGGGCCCGCCTTGCTTGCTCGGCGATCACTTCCTCGATGGTGGGCACACGGGCGGGCG
Organism: Roseiarcus sp.; assembly: GCF_052145395.1. Lineage (NCBI taxonomy): Bacteria > Pseudomonadati > Pseudomonadota > Alphaproteobacteria > Hyphomicrobiales > Roseiarcaceae > Roseiarcus > Roseiarcus sp. Next base: position 2,133 of record NZ_JBKQOT010000205.1, on the reverse strand, counting down.
CGGGCATGCTCGGCGTGCTCAAGCCTACCGGCGGTGGGGCATTACTACATGGGCGTATCCTTGGCGCTTACCGGAGACATTGCGGAGGGGCGGGCGCACTATGATCGCGCGATCGCGCTCTACGGTCCTGTGGAGACTCGGCTCGAGGCGCCCTCGCGGCTTGTTAGGGTCACAAGCCTGGCAGCTCGGTCGATCGTCCTGTGGTGGCTCGGCTTTCCCGAGGCGGCGCTCGCAGACGCCGAATTGGCGCTCAGAGGGGCGCGCGAGAGCGGCGACACCCTCATCCTGTTGAGCGCGCTGGAGATCGTCGTCTTCACCCATCTCCACCGCCGGGACTATGCGACGGCGAACGCCGTCCGCGCCGAACTCGGCTCGCTGGCGGAGTAGAAGGGCGCAGCCTGGCAACAGGCGACGGGAGCGCTCTTTCGGAGTTTTGTGTCCCTTGAGACCAAAGAGCGCGCCGATCACGTCCACGCGATCGCCTCGGCGTGGGACGCCTTCCTGGCGACAGGGGCGACCGTGTGGACGCCGATGCAGCGATCGTATCTGGCGATGGCTCATGCGGACGTCGGCCAGTTCGATGACGCCAGAACGCGCATCGCCGAAGCGATGGCGGCGGCGGAAAGCGCCAAGGAGAGATGGTTCGAATCGGAGATCCATCGCTTCGCCGGCGAAATCGAACTCATGGCGCCTGCACGGGACATGACGAAGGCGGAGGAGCATTTCCAGCGCGCCCTCGACATCGCCCGGGCGCGGCAGACCCGCTCCTGGGAGCTTCGCGCGGCGACGAGCCTGGCGCGGCTGTGGCGCGATCAGCGGCGGCGAGAGGAGGCCCACGACCTCCTCGCGCCGGTCTACGGCTGGTTCACCGAGGGCTTCGACACGCCCGACCTCAAAGAGGCGAAAGCGCTCCTCGACGAACTGGCTTCCTGAAAGAAGGGCGGGAAGCGAACGTATACGATCGATGTTTACCGTTCTGGTTGAGGCCGAGTCGTGCGCTGCAGGGCAGCATCGTAGATCTCGGTCCCTCGCGCGACATCGAGTTCGACTTGGAATACGGTGGCAATGCGACCCAACATCCAGTAATAGCCGACGATCCCTACCAACTCGACCAACTGTCGATCGCTGAGGTGCTTCCTGGCTGTGTCGAAGATTGAGTCGTCGACTATTGGGCCTGCCTGTACTGCGGCCGCCAGTCCAAGCGCCGCCTGCTCAAGGGAACTGAAGCAGGGCGCATCAAGGTCGCCACTTCTAAGCGCTGCGCGCTGCTCGTCGCTGACTCCCGCGGCTTTGGACGGCGCGACATGTTGGACCCACTCATATTCTGCCGAGATTGCATTTGCCCCCAGCAAGATCACCAGCTCCCGGATGGCGCGAGGCAACTCCAGTTTCGCGATCTGAGCGGCTCCCAGATCCATGACCAGACCGACCGTGCTGACCGAGTGAGCCCACATCAGAAAAATTCTCAGAGGCGCCTTCTGCAGGAGTTCACGCAGTTCAGGCGACATTTTCTCAATGTCTGGGTACGGGATCCGCGCCACGGTTTTCTCTCCTTGAATTGTCGTCAATGAACTGGAGACCGCGAACCGCTCTGCGGCTTGGGGTCGGGTGAACCAACTTTCGCCCGATAGCGCCGCTGATGCTTTGCCATCTTCACAGGTACGACAATGCGGTTCGACGTCGCATGGCCGATAACGTTAGCGCCGATCTTGACCAGTTCTTCCGTGCGCGTGGACAGCCACCAGTCTTTCATTGGAAGCGTCCGCAATGGGCGGACTCCCGCCTTCCCTGGCGACCCCTGTAGGTCCGCTTCCTCGTCCAATTGAGGCGTCCAAGGCCGCGGTCTGCTGCGTCCGCAGTACGTCGGCTCCGGCCATCCGCAGCGCCGTCGGGGTCCGGTCCCTCTACGTGGGGACCAAGCGTCGGGTTTTGATCAGAGGCGTCCGCGCTAAAGCAGAAACGCCAGCGCCTTCTCGCACGGCGCCTCGACTTTGAGCGCGATGAGGGCGTCGGCGCGCGTCTTGCCGAGATTGACGGCTGCGATCGGCTTGCCGGCGGCCGCGGCGCGCTCGGCGAAGCGGTAGCCGGAATAGACCATCAGCGAGGAGCCCACGATGAGCATGGCGTCGGCCG
>NZ_JBKQOT010000204.1:0-7625 GCF_052145395.1 Roseiarcus sp. | reverse complement strand
CGCGGGCGAAGGTCGGAGTATAGACCGTGATCAGATAGAACGACACCGTCGTCATCACGACCATCGCGACGCCGCCGAGCACCACGGCCCAGTTGGCGGCGAGCGTCTGGTAGATCTGCTTGAACGTGGGATGGACCTTGCGTGCGGCGAATTCGGCCGTCTCCTCCAGCGACCGCCGGATGAAATAGAGAAACGGCACGATCGCGCAGCCGATGAAGAACGGGATGCGCCAACCCCAGGCGTCGACTGTCGAGGGCGCCATCAGATTGGCGATCGCGAAGCCGAGCAGGGCGGCGACGACGACCGCGACCTGCTGGCTCGCCGACTGCCAGCTGACATAAAGGCCCTTGTGGCCGGGCGTCGCCATTTCCGACAGATAGACCGACACGCCTCCGAGCTCGACGCCGGCGGAGAAGCCCTGCAGCAGGCGCCCGAGCACCACCAGCAGCGGTGCGAGCACGCCGATCGAGGCGTAAGAAGGCACGAAGGCGATCAGGATCGTGCCGCAGGCCATGATCGAGAGCGTGACGATCAGGCCTTTTCGCCGGCCGATCCGGTCGATGTAGGGCCCGAGCACGAGCGCGCCGATTGGCCGCATCGCGAAGCCGGCGGCGAAGCTCAGGAAGGTCGCCATCAGCGAGGCGTAGGGGTCGTCGTTCGGGAAGAAGGCGCGCGCGATCGGCCGGGCGTAGATGCCGAACAAAAAGAAGTCGTACATCTCGAGGAAGTTGCCGCTCGTGACGCGCAGAACCGTCTTGAGCTTGTCGAAACGAGCGCCGCCCATGCCTTTCCTCCCGTGCCTGCGCCTGACTTGCGCAGCAATTTTCTCGGCGCCTCCCAGCGGCGGTTGATCCTATCCGTGTCGGACCGGGTCGTGCAAATCGCCGGCCGCTTCGGCGGCGAAGCGGGCCGCGGCGCGTCCCGCCGCCACACCGGTGGAGAAGCAGGCCTGCATGAGATAGCCGCCGGTCGGCGCCTCCCAATCGATCATCTCGCCGGCCACAAAGACGCCGGGGCGTTTGATCAGCATGAAGTCGCGATCGATTTCGGTCCACGCGACGCCGCCCGCCGTCGAGATGGCCCGCGCGATCGGCGCGGCCCCTGTGAGACGAATGGCGCAATGTTTCGCCCGCCGCGCGAGGCCCTCGGCATCCCCGGGCAGAGGCCCCGCTTCGCGCATAAGCGCGGCGGCGACGGGAGGCAGCCCCGCCTTGCGCAGGAGCGTCGAGATCGACTGCCCCGGCTTGCGTTCGAGCCGGGCGGCGAGCGCGCCTTCATCCAAGTCGGGTTTGAAATCGACGACGAGCGTCGTCTCGCCCTCGGCCGCGATGGCGTCCCGCAGGCGAGCCGACAAGGCGTAGACGGCGCCTCCCTCAAGGCCGGTCTCGGTGACGACCGCCTCCCCGCGCACGTGAGCATCCGTGTGGTGCAGCGCGACGTTTTTCAGCGGCGCCCCGGCGAAACGTTCGCGAACGAACCCTGACCAGGGGACAAGGAAGCCGCAATTCATCGGTTTCAGGGGCGCGACCTCGACGCCGGCCTCGCGGAACGCCTGGACCCATCCGCCGTCCGAGCCGAGCCGCGGCCAGGAGGCGCCGCCGAGCGCGAGCACAGCTGGCGGCTCGACGATCTTTTCTCCAGCGGGCGAGACGAAGCGCAATACACCGCCGTCGCCAAAGCCGACAAACCGCCAACGGGATTTCAGCTCGACGCCGAGGCCTTCAAGCCGCCTCAGCCAGGCGCGCAACAATGGCGTCGCCTTGAAGCTCTTGGGAAAGATTCGCCCGCTGCTGCCGACGAAAGTCTCCTCGCCGAGCTCCGCCGCCCAGCTCCGCAGCGCGTCGGGCGGAAACGCCTCGATCGCCGGCCGCAGGCGCTCTGCCGCCTTGCCGTAGCGGGCCAAAAAGGCGGGGAGCGGCTCGGAGTGGGTGAGGTTCAGCCCGCCGCGTCCCGCGAGCAGGAATTTGCGCGCCGGGCTTGCGCTTGCGTCATAGACGACAGCCCGGCAGCCCGCCCGCGCGATCGCCTCGGCTGCCGCCAGCCCTGCTGGGCCCGCCCCGACTACGATTACGGGCTTCGTCGCCTGCGCGCTGTCCGCCGCCATGCCCTCCGCCTTCCCGACGCCAAAGGCGGCTCATAGCATGAGGGCCTGTCGTTGCGATCCGCTGGAGGCGCCTGATGGCCGACGCCGCCGACTTCCGCCGCATCGCGCTGTCCTTCGACGGCGCGAGCGAACACCCGCATTTCGACCGGCGCGCCTTCAAGGCGCGGGTGACATTCGCCACGCTGGCGCCGGACGAGTTGACCGCCAACATCAAGCTCGCGCCCGACGAGCAGGCGCTGAAATGCGCCGTCGCCCCCGATGCGTTCTCGCCTCTCGAGAACGCCTGGGGTCGGCAAGGCTGGACGCGCGCGATTCTTGCGGCGCTGACCCCAAGGGAGCTTCAGGCGGCCCTGGAGATGGCGTGGCGGCGCGGCCAAGCCGCGAGCGCGAAAGCCCCGAAAAGCGTGATGCGTCGCGACGACGGCGCGTTACAAAAATGGCTTGGCCAGCGCCTCGCTCGCCTCCCAGAGTTTTCGGGCCGCAGCGTCGTCGCGCGCGGCGGCGGACGGCTGGACGGCCTTCCGCTTGACGAAATAGGCGCCGGTCACATGGGCGACCTCCGGCGAAGAAGCCAGATAGACGAGCGTGTCAGCCCCCTGCTCGGGGGGAATCGCGAACGTCCGGGCGAGCGGGAGAAGCCGGCTTGTCCATCCGCCCGAGGCCGACCCGAACCGGCTCGCGACAAATCCGGGATGGAAGCAATTGGCGGTGACGCCGACGCTGGCAAGCCTCCGCGCCGCCTCGCGCGTGAACAAAATGTTGGCGAGTTTCGAACGGCCGTAGGCCCGCCAGCCGTTGTAGCCCTTCTCGCTCTGCAGGTCGGAGAAATCGAGGTTCATCCCCTGGTGCGCAATCGACGAGGTCGACACGACGCGAGCCGGCGCGGAGGCGGCGAGCCGCTCGTCGAGCGCCGCCGTCATCAGGAAATACGCCATGTGATTGAGGGCGAAGGTCAACTCGAGCCCCTCCGCCGTCACCCGCCGATCAGCGAACATGGCGCCGGCGTTGTTGATGAGGACATCGACCCGCGGCTCGCTTTTGGCGATCAGGAGCCCGACGCGGCAGGTCTCGGCCATGCTGGACAGATCGGCCAGATGCACACCGTGCCTAAGCCGAGGCGCGACGCTTTCGAGTTTGTCGAGCGTGGCTTTGGCCCGTTTTTCGTCGCGGGCGACGAACACGATCCGCGCGCCCATCCGCGCCAGCGCGAGCACGGCCTGTTCGCCGATACCCGATGTCGCGCCGGTCGCGACCACGGTCTTGCCTTTCATGCTCAGTTCCTTTCCGCGGTCGAACGACTCGCGATAAGCTTAAGCCTGGAAAGTCGTAACCCGAAGGACCGCAATGGCGAAGGATCAACTCGGCCTGATGCTGACGGGCTCGGAGGCATCGGCCCGGGCCTACGATCGCGCGGTGTCGGACTATTGGGGCCTGACCGGCGATCCAGTCGGCGCCCTGAAGCAGGCGCTCGCGGCCGATCCGGCATTTGTCCTCGGCGCTGCGGCGATTGCCGGGCTCTTTCTCATCGGCGGATTTCGCGGTGACCATCTGGAAGTCGTCGCCGCGCTCGCCGCGGCGGATCGGGCGCTCGGCGGCGCTTCGCAGCGCGAGAAGCTGCATGTCGCCGCCGTAAAGGCGTTGGCCGACGGCCGCGCGCCGGACGCCGTGACCGCCTGGGAGGCGATCCTCGTCGAATGGCCGACCGATGCGCTTGCGCTGCGCTTCGGCCAGGACGCCTACTTCTTCCTCGGCCAATCGCTGGCGATCCGCGACTCGGTCGCGCGGGTCCTGCCGGCCTGGGACCGCGGCCATCCGCTCGCAAGCTTCGTTCTCGGCGCCTATGCGTTCGGCCTGGAAGAGGCGGGCGAACTCGGGCGAGCCGAGGCGGCCGCGCGGGAGGCGTTGGCCCTCAACCCAAAGGACGCCTGGGCGACGCATGCCCTCGCGCATGTGCTCGAGACAGCGTGCCGACCCGAAGAGGGGATCGCCTTCCTCAAGGCGACGCAGACGTCGTGGCGCACCGCCCACTTCATGGCCGGCCACAACGGCTGGCATCTCGCTCTCTACCTGATCGATCAGGGCCGCACGGACGAGGTCCTCGCAGACTACGACCGCTTCGCGGCGCCGAAGCTTGCCGACGACACGACCCTCGATCGCTGCGACGCGGCTGCGCTCCTCTGGCGCCTCGAACTCGCCGGAGTCGGCGTCGGCGACCGGTGGGAGGCGGTCGCGCGCGCCTGGCGCGCGCACGTCGGCGACCATGTGCTGGCCTTCAACGACCTCCACGCCGCGTTTGCCGCGGCGCGCTCTCCGGACCCGGACGACGCGGGACGGCTCCGGCGCTCGCTCGACGCCTATCAGCGCGACGGACGCGGCCACAATCGGGCGGTGACGGCCGAGGTCGGCCGGCGGCTCATCGAGGGGGTGCTCTGCTACGGCGCCGGCGCCGACGCCCAGGCCGTCGAGGAGATCCTGCCTCTGAGATACGAAGCCTTTCGTATCGGCGGCAGCCATGCGCAACGAGACGTCCTCAACCTGACGCTGATCGCCGCGGCCGAGCGGTCCGGCCAGTGGCGGCTCGCGCGAGCGCTGCTGGCGGAGCGGGCGGCCGTCCGTCCGACGGCGAAAGTCAGGGGACAGTACGAGCGGGCGTGCGCCCGGGCGGCTTAGCCGGCGCCCCGGTCGAGCCCGCGCTTGCGGAACAGCGCCGCCGGCGACGCCGGCCGGCCGCGGAAGGCGCGATAAGCGTCCTCGTAGTCGCGGCTGCCGCCGGCCGCGTATACGAAATCATGCAGGCGGCGTGCGACCTCGGCATCGAAAATGTCGCCCGTCTCCTCGAAGGCCTCGAAAGCGTCGGCGTCGAGGATCTCGGACCACAGGTAGCTGTAATACGCGGCCGAGTAGCCGCCGGAGAAGATATGCTGGAAATGCGGGGTGCGGTGACGCATTGCGATCCCGTCCGGCATGCCAATGCGCTCAAGCTCTGCCTGCTCGAACGCGACAACGTCGACGTTGTCCGGCGACGGATCGAGATGCAGATCGAGATCCACCAGCGCGGACGCGGTGTATTCGACCGTCGCGAAACCCTGGTTGAAGCTGCGCGCGCGGAGAAGCTTATCCAGCAGCGCCTCGGGCATGGACTCTCCCGTGCGGTAGTGAACCGCAAAGCGGCGGAGCACCTCCGGCTCTTCGAGCCAATGTTCATAAAGCTGCGAGGGAAACTCGACGAAATCCCCGGCGACGCGGGTCCCAGACAGGATCGGATAGGTCACGTCGGACAGCATGCCGTGAAGCGCGTGACCGAATTCGTGGAACAGCGTGCGCGCCTCGTCGAAACTCAAAAGGCACGCCTCGCCGTCGCCGCCCCTGGCGAAATTCGTGACGTTGACCACGATCGGCAATTGTCGACCATCGAGTTTGTCCTGCCCGCGAAAATTGCTCATCCAGGCCCCGCTTCGCTTCGAGGGCCGGGCGAAGTAGTCGCCGATGAAGAGCGCGATCGGCGCGCTGCCCCGGCTTACCGTCCAGGCGCGGGCGTCGGGATGATGGAGCGTCAAGTCGAAGCGCTCCGCGAAAGTCAGGCCGAACAGCCGTCCCGCCGCGTAGAAGGCCGCTTCGATCATGCGGTCGAGCTGCAGATACGGCTTGACCGCGCTTTCGTCGAAATCGAACTCCGCCTTGCGGCGCTTCTCGGCGAGGAAGCGCCAGTCCCACGGCGCGACCTTGAAATTGCCGCCCTCGCGGGCCGCGATCTCCTGTAGCGCCCGCGCTTCCAGGCGTCCGGCTGCGGCGCCCGGCTTCCACACCGATTCGAGCAGGTCGCGCGCGGCGCGGGGCGTCTTCGCCATCGTGTCGGCCAAGCGGTAATGGGCGTGACTTTCGTAGCCGAGCAGCCGGGCGCCCTCGGCCCGCAGGCGGACGGTTTCGGCGGCGATCGCCCGGTTGTCGGTCGCTCCGCTGCTCTCGCCGCGCGCCGCCCAGGCGCGAAATGCGGTCTCGCGCAAGTCGCGGCGCGCCGAGAACTCCAGGAAGGGCTCGACGCTGGATCGCGTGAGCGTAACCGCGTACTTCCCGGGATGACCGCGTTCGGCCGCGAGCCGCGCCGCGCTCGCGACGGCGAAATCCGGCAGCCCCTCGAGATCGGCCGCATCGAGGACCATCACCCAGGATTTTTCGTCGGCAAGGACGTTCTGACCGAATTCGGCGGCGAGCGTCGCGAGCCTCTCGCCGATCGCGGCGAGCCGCGCCTTGGCCTCCGGCGGCAGACCAGCGCCGGCGCGGGTGAAATCGAGATGATAGCGGTCAAGCGCGCGCGCCTGCTCGGCCGTCAGGCCAAGCGAGTCCTCGTCAGCCTTCAAGGCGTCGACGCGCCGGAAGAGCGCGTCATTCAGGTAGGTGTCGCTGCGATGGCGCGCGAGGATGGGCGCGATCTCGCGCTCGATCGCCTCGATGTCGGGATTGGACTCGGCGCCCGCGAGATTGAAAAACACCCTGGCGACCTTGTCGAGCGCGCTTCCGCTGCGCTCCAACGCCTCGATCGTGTTGGCGAAGGTCGGGGGCGCCGGGTCAGCGGCTATGGTGTCGATCTGCGCCCGCGCCTCCTTCAGGGCGGCGTCGAAGGCGGGATGGAAATGGCGGGGCGCGATCCGATCGAACGGCGGCGCTTCGAAGGGTCCGGTCCAGGCTTCAAGAAGCGGATTGGCGTTTCCATGGATGTCGGGCATCTCAGGCGCTCCTGAAGAGGTCGGCATTGCTAAGTGTATGCCGGCTTCGCGGCCGAGCGCTGATCCTGGACCGCCTTCTTGGACCTGTCACCCCCTGTCGTCGCTGTAACCTGTCACCGATGTCGCCGGTCAGGACGCCCGAGAAACCCTCTCCACGGGAAGAAGGAAATCGCCTTGCGCCGGGCCATTCGCGTCTTGACCCATCCCCGCCCGGTTCCAGTCGCCTGAAGGCGCCGTCGGAGGCGCGAAAGCGTCCCGGCGCCGCTCACGGGCGCGCCGCGCGAGCAGCGCCGTCGGATCACGGTCGAGCGCGAGCGCCGAGACGTCGCGCAGGTCGCCCGGCGTGAGGCCGATGTCGGCAAGCTCGCGTCGGTCCATACCGGCGAGCGCAGAGAGAGTCGCGCGCGCCTCAGCGACGCGAAACGGCCAGGCTGCGGCGCGGGCCAGAAATCCGGCAAGGACGGCCAGGGGACGGCTCTCGGACGACATGGGCTGCTCCTTTCGCGCCCAGAATCCGCTTCGCGGCCTTGCTACGCCAGAGACTGTTCCGTACAGTTCCGTCAAACTGTCCTGATCGTTTGTCAGGCCGAGTAGCCTTCTGCTAATTTCTTTTGAGTGGACAACTTTTCCTAAGCCCTTGAAATATCGTTGGCTGACCGCTAGCTATTTTCCTGGCAATTCTTTTCATTTCCCTTTCGGTGGCGACACGGTGGCGACAAACATCAAGATCGGCAAGCGGGCGGTCGACGCGCTGAGCCCGCGAGAAACGGCCTTTATCGTCTTCGACATGGACATCA
>NZ_JBKQOT010000203.1:0-4277 GCF_052145395.1 Roseiarcus sp. | reverse complement strand
CGCTGGCCCTGGACGTTATCCCGGAAATTGAACAGGGAGTTTCCGAGATGAAGCGCGTGACCCGTCCAGGCGGCGTGGTCGCTTCCGCCGTTACTCAGTTCCTTGGTGGAATGGCCGCCTGGGACCTCGTTATTCACACCGGTTCTGTGCTTCAGACCGACTTCGCCAAGCTGAGGTCCATGCGGGCGGGGCGCCAGCTCTTCTGGCCTAACGGTCAGGCGGCGTTGTGGCGGAAGATTGGCCTCGCCGATGGCTTTGAGAGCCGGCACAGCGAGACTGTGGACTGGAAGCCTTGGCCCTGTAGGTGCGCTGCGCCGGTCGGACAGCCGAGGCGCTTGATCTCCGGGTGCATCCGCTGCCCAGTCGCGGCGACCCGCTTCCGTGTATCCGCCAGCGCCGCCCTGGTGCGCGCCGAGATCATCTTCCTCTCGGCCTGGGCGGATCACCGCCATAATGCCGATGACCAGCTCGTTGGCCTCGGGCATCTCGCAGGCGACGAACCGGACGCCAGCCTCCTGCAGGAAATGGGCGTCGCGACTCAACCGATCGAGTTTGGCGATCAGGAGCGTCGCCCCGGTGAGCCGCGCATGCTCCATCGCCTTCAGCAGCTCCGGCCGGTTGTCCGAACGCTTGCCGGACTCAATCTCGGTGAAGGAGGCGACGAGCTTGGCGTCGGCGCCTTTGCTCGAGATGAAGGCGGCGACAGCGGACTGCTGCGCCTCGAGGCCGAGACCGCTCCGGCCCTGTTTTTCCGTCGAGACGCGACGACCCCGGCTCTTGCGCCCGGCGAGCCTCCGTCAGAGCCAGCGCCCGCCCCGTCCCGCGCGGCGGCCGTGCTGGAAGCGGCTGGCGGGCTGAGCAGCCTTCGCCGCCAGCACATGCGACGGCGGCCGTGCTGGCGTCGGCAAAAAAGCCCTAGGCGAATTGCGCCAAATCAATTCTCGGCACCGTCCAGGAAGACAGAACGGGCGCGAAGGTGGGAACGGAGGGCGCTTCTGTGCGGTGCTATTTCGTTAAAAACGCGAGAATTGTCGCGCTCAAAGAACTCCCCGGTCTTTCCTGCGACGAAGCTGTGGAGATAGCTCGGGCAATGTTCAAGGAAAGCGCTTCGTCCTACGATGGAGTCGAGGTCTGGAGTCTTACAAGAAGGATTTACCGGCAGAGTCGCATAGCCCGTGAGCCTGGGAACTCAGCCGCGCCCCTGCGACCTCATGATCGCGGCGCTTATGAACGGCGACATGGTGCAGGCGGGTCCTGTACCGGGATGACCTGTTGAAGACGAACCCGGGGCGATCGGGTTTCTGACAGGGAATCAGCGACTGCCGAAGCAGCTTCGACAAAGGCGCATAGATCGCTTCGCCGGCGCTGTCAGGGGCCCGCGCCTCAACCGCATCCACCAAGCACGTGCGGCTCAAAACCACATATCACCGTCCGGGAGGTAATATAGATGACCGAGCACGATCTAGAGGAATACGAAGCTCGATTGCTCTGGTTCAAAGCACTGGACGCTGCCACTGAGGCGGCTCTGGCGAGGATTCTTGCCACTCTTGCGTCTAACCGGAAAGCAGGTCGGAGGCGTACAGGCGCAGAAATTCCTCGTCTTCCACCGCAAGGATCACTAGCTTCGCAGCTTCGCCCATAGAATCCCCTCCCTCTCTGCCCCTGAGCAACGCTAAGCTGGACTGAAGCGTGAACATGGCGTCCGCGACCAGGCGGCCTAGGCCTGCGCCGCGAGATCAGTGAACCGCGCCCCGCAAGGCCGGAGGAAATCCCTCGGCGCTCGCATGAGGCCAGCGCCATGAGAACGTCCGGCAGGACCGCGTCGGCGCCGAAGCGCTGCACGAGGCCGTCGAGGCGACTAGCGCCCGCGTAGCTCGGGCGCATCGCTGGCGCCCCTGAGTATATTACGCAACGTGACAAGGGGCGCCAAAGGGGCCACCGTCCAGGCCTCCCCCGGCCTCCCCCCGGGCGACCAAATGGGAAGCATAACATGCGGTGCTATTTCCTTAGAAACGGCCATATCGTAGCCGTTGAGGAACTTACCGGCCTCTCGGACAAAGAGGCCATCGTAAAGGCCGAGGTGCTGTTTTCGGAGAGCGAGATCCCTGTGGGGGCCTTTGAGGTGTGGGATCAGACGCGCGTAATAGTCAGGCATCCGTCCATCGCTCAAGAGCCGGCATGGGCCGGCGGTGGACCAGCGGCAATGGAAGGCGAAGCGCGATGGCACATGGTTTTGATGCCGAGCTGATAACCATGCAGCGACAAGTTCTCACTCTCTCGTGCGGTGGGCGGCGGCAATGGGCGCGCGGCCCCCGCGGGGCCGAGGGTAAAGTCACCCTGTCGGCCCGGCGCAAGCTTGACCGCCAGCCGCGCTTCGCCGCTAGGAGTGGACGATGTACCGAGTGACGTTCAACAGGGCGCATGAGGAGCCGGGCCAGATCGCTACGGCGCAAAAATTCGCCGAGGCCCTTGCAGTCGCCAGAAAAGCGGGAGCTTTGCTGCACGAAGGAAAGGGAAGCGGGCAAGATTTTGTCTTCGATGTCTCCGGGCACGAAGGCGACCACAATTTCGCGATCTGGATCCGAAACGCTTAAGGCGCCCAAAGTCCGCGAACAGCGCGCCGCGCAGCTTTGAGAAGTCCGCCCGCCACTGGCATGAGGCCAGCGCCGTCAAGACGTCCGGCAATGCAGAATCCTGCACGGCCGCTTTCGCCAATGAGCCAAGCCAAGCGTCGCCCATCGCGGTACCCGCGCGCCTGCCGCGCTTGTTGACGCCTCCAAGACGGAGGCCATCTAGTGCTGGGACGACACACGTAAAGGACTGAAACAATCCCTCCCTGAATGATCACTTTCGAGACGAGCCACAAGCCATGCGCGCAAATGCCACCCCAAGAATGAGCGGATCAAGCGCCAATATTTCACCTATCTGGAAGACGCGAAGCGAGTGGCGTCGGTCGACCAGGTTGCGGCGGCGATCGCGCAGTTCGAAGCGACGACCGGACACCGCGACTTCGCGGCCTTTCATTACGAACAGGCCCGAAAGTTCAAGCGGGTGCTGGCCGACGCGACCCATCCTGCGACCGGCAAGCCGCTTGCCAAGGCGACAATTTACTCGCGGCTCATGGCGGTGAAAGCCTTCTTCGTATGGCTGGCCGGACAGCCGGGTTACAGGTCGCGGCTTACCTACTCGGACATGGAATATTTTAATCCGTCCAACAACGATGGGCGGATCGCCAGAGCTGACCGCGAGAGGCCCACTCCCACGCTCGAACAGATCCGCTCCGTGCTGAGCGCAATGCCCGCCGACTCGGACATCGAAAAGCGCGACCGCGCGCTGATCGCCTTTGCCATTCTCAGCGGCGCCCGCGACGATGCAATCGCCTCCATGCTGGTCCGACACGTCGATCTCGATCGACGCACCGTTTTTCATGACGCACGAGAAGTGAGATCGAAGAACCGGAAGACTTTCACGTCGACCTTTTTCCCGGTCGGGGAGGATATCGAGGCGATCGTCGACGAGTGGATCGCTTTTCTGCGGGACGAACTCTTGTTCGGGCCGGATGATCCCCTGTTTCCGGGCACGAAAGTCGCCGTCGGCGTTGATGGCCTCTTCGCTTCAGCTGGCCTGGATCGGGTCGGTTGGCGGAATGCGACAGCGATCCGGCGGATCTTCCGATCGGCGTTTGCCCTCGCGGGACTGCCCTACTTCAACCCCCACAGCTTTCGGAAGACGCTGGCTGCGCTTGCCGAAAAGCTCTGCAGGACGCCGGAGGAGTTCAAAGCCTGGAGCCAAAACCTCGCCCACGAAAGCGTGCTGACCACTTTCACGAGTTACGGAACAGTCGCAAAGGATCGCCAGTCCGACATTCTGAACGCGATGCGAGACAAGCCGACGATCTTGCACGGTCCTGAGCCGGATCCGAGGACGGTCCAGCAGGTTCTCGCGTTTCTCCAGAAGAGGGCGTCGTGATCGGCAGTCGCTAGGCGTTGCGAGCGGACGCGATTGGAAGTTGGTACATAAATTGGTATTCGAGAAAAGCGGAGTCGACAAAGACCTTACGGATCAGTCATTTATGATCGCGTTTGGATTCCTCGTATGACACTCAAATGCTTCCGAGCGACTGAGACGATCGACGGGTTTCCCTCGGACTGCGGACCTTCCAAGATCCCTCCGCAACGACAAAGGTCCGCCCTGAGCCGTCATTCCTCGCGGAAAGTTCTCCGCCGGAGAGGAAGATTTCGGGGAAGCCGTCTCCGCCGCAGTGGAAGACGGCCACC
>NZ_JBKQOT010000202.1:0-4240 GCF_052145395.1 Roseiarcus sp. | reverse complement strand
ATGTCGGTGGCGAGCGTCGGCTGATAGCCGACCGCCGAGGGGATGCGGCCGAGCAGCGCCGACACTTCCGAGCCCGCCTGGGTGAAGCGGAAGATGTTGTCGACGAAAAACAGCACGTCCTGGCCCTGGTCGCGGAAGTGCTCGGCGACGGTGAGGCCGGAGAGCGCGACCCGCATGCGCGCGCCCGGGGGCTCGTTCATCTGGCCGAACACCAGCGCGCACTTCGACTTCACGGTCGAATTGGGATCATGCGGATCGGCGTTGACCTTCGACTCGATGAACTCGTGGTAGAGGTCGTTGCCTTCGCGGGTGCGCTCGCCGACGCCGGCGAACACCGAATTGCCGCCATGCGTCTTGGCGACGTTGTTGATCAGCTCCTGAATGAGCACGGTCTTGCCGACGCCCGCGCCGCCGAAGAGGCCGATCTTGCCGCCCTTGGCGTAGGGCGCGAGCAGGTCGACGACCTTTATGCCGGTCACCAGAATCTGCGCTTCCGTCGACTGCTCGACATAGGACGGTGTCGGTTGATGGATCGCCCGGCGCGCCTCCATCGGGATCGGGCCGGCTTCGTCGACCGGCTCGCCGATGACGTTCATAATGCGCCCGAGCGTGCCGGCGCCGACCGGAACCGAGATCGGGTCGCCCGTGTCGGTGACTTCCTGCCCACGGACGAGGCCTTCGGAGATGTCCATGGAGACGCAACGCACCTGGTTCTCGCCGAGGTGCTGAGCCACCTCGAGCACCAGGCGGTTGCCGTTGTTGTCGGTCGTGAGCGCGTTCAGGATCGGCGGCAGGTAGCTGTCGAAATGCACGTCGACGACGGCGCCGATCACCTGCGTGATCCGGCCGGTGGCGTTCGCGATATTGGCCATTTTGACGTCCTCGTTCTTCGATCGTCTAGCGTCGCGGCGAGGCGACAGGGTTGGGTCAGAGCGCCTCGGCGCCCGAAATAATCTCGATCAGCTCTTTGGTGATCATCGCCTGGCGGGTGCGGTTGTAACGGAGCGTGTACTTCTTCACCATTTCGCCGGCGTTGCGGGTTGCGCTGTCCATGGCGCTCATCTGCGAGCCGAAGAACGAGGCGGCGTTCTCGAGCAACGCGCGATAGACGCGAACCGTCAGCGCCTGCGGCAGGAGCTGGGTCAGAATCTCGCTCTCGTCCGGCTCGTAGTCGTAGCTCGTCGCCTTCTCGTTCTCCTTCGTCTCGCCGAGTTCCGGCGGGATGAGCTGTTGCGCCGTCGGGATCTGGGAGATGACCGACCGGAAGCGGGAGTAGAAGAGCGTGCAGACGTCGAACTCGCCGCTGTCGAACAGCGCGATGATCTTCTCGGCGATCGGCCGGGCCGTCTCGTAAGTGATCGTCCGGACGGCGCGAAGGTCGATCAGCTCCAAAATCTGCTTCTCGTGGGTGCGGCGGAGCTGGTCGTAGCCCTTCTTGCCGACGCAGATGATCTTGACGGTCTTGCCCTCGGAGGCGAGCACGGTGGCCTTGTCGCGCGCCAGGCGGACGATTGCGGTGTTGAAGGCGCCGCACAGTCCGCGCTCGCCGGTGCAGACGACGAGCAGGTGAGTCTGATGCGATCCCGAGCCGACGAGGAGTCGAGGACCCTCGCCGTCCTTGGCGGCGCCGGCGAGGTTGGTCAGCACCGCCTCCACCCGCTGGGCGTAGGGGCGGGCGGCTTCGACGGCGCTCTGGGCGCGGCGCAGTTTCGACACCGCGACCATCTGCATCGCCTTGGTGATCTTCTGCGTCGATTTGACGGAGGCGATCCGGTTTCTGAGTTCCTTGAGGGACGGCATCGATGGGCGTCTCCGCCCCGCGCCTCAGCGAGGCGCAGGGTCCAGTTGATGGTCAGGAAATCAGGCGAAGCTGGCGGCGAAAGCCTCGACCGCCGACTTCAGCTTAGCCTCGGTGTCGCTCGACAGGTCGTTGGTCGAACGGATGGTCTCCAGCACCTCTGCGTGCTTCGAGCGCAGGAAAGCCAGCAGGCCGTCCTCGAACGGACGCACCTGATTGAGCGCCAGCTTGTCGAGGTAGCCGTTGACGCCGGCGTAGATCACCGCGACCTGCTCCTCCATCTTGAGCGGAGAGAACTGCGGTTGCTTGAGGAGCTCCGTCAGGCGCGAGCCGCGGTTCAGCAGGCGCTGGGTCACCGCGTCGAGGTCGGAGCCGAACTGAGCGAAGGCCGCCATTTCACGGTATTGCGCGAGTTCGCCCTTGATCTTGCCGGCGACCTTCTTCGTGGCCTTCGTTTGCGCCGACGATCCCACGCGCGACACCGAGAGACCGACGTTCACTGCCGGACGGACGCCCTGATAGAAGAGGTCCGTTTCGAGGAATATCTGGCCGTCGGTAATCGAGATCACGTTGGTCGGGATATACGCCGAGACGTCGTTCGCCTGCGTCTCGATGACGGGCAGGGCGGTCAGCGACCCGGAGCCGAAGTCCTTGTTGAGCTTGGCGGCGCGCTCGAGCAGGCGGGAGTGCAGGTAAAACACGTCGCCTGGATACGCCTCGCGACCCGGGGGGCGGCGGAGCAGCAGCGACATCTGGCGGTAGGCGACCGCCTGCTTCGACAGGTCGTCGTAGATGATGACCGCATGCATGCCGTTGTCGCGGAAGAACTCGCCCATGGCGCAGCCGGAGAAGGGCGCAAGGAACTGCATTGGCGCCGGGTCCGAGGCGGTGGCGGCGACGATAATCGAATATTCGAGCGCTCCGTTCTCCTCCAGCACCTTGACGAATTGGGCGACGGTCGAGCGCTTCTGGCCGATCGCGACGTACACGCAGTAGAGCTTCTGGCTCTCGGGCGCGCCGGCGACGTTGAGCGACTTCTGGTTCAGGATGGTGTCGAGAGCGATGGCGGTCTTGCCGGTCTGGCGGTCGCCGATGATCAGCTCGCGCTGGCCGCGGCCGATGGGGATCATCGAGTCGATGGCCTTGAGGCCGGTCGCCATCGGCTCGTTGACCGACTTGCGCGGGATGATGCCGGGCGCCTTGACGTCGACGCGGGCGCGCTTGCCGGCGTTGATCGGGCCCTTGCCGTCGATCGGATTGCCGAGCGCGTCGACGACGCGGCCGAGAAGCTCCTTGCCGATCGGCACGTCGACGATCGCGCCGGTGCGCTTGACGGTCTGGCCTTCCTTGATCTCGCGGTCAGTGCCGAAAATCACGATGCCGACGTTGTCGGTCTCGAGGTTCAGCGCCATGCCGCGGGTGCCGTTCTCGAACTCGACCATCTCGCCGGCCTGGACCTTGTCGAGGCCATAGGCGCGGGCGATGCCGTCGCCGACGCTCAGCACCTGGCCGACCTCGGTGACTTCCGCCTCGGCGCCGAAGTTGGCGATCTGGCTCTTGAGAATCGAAGAAATTTCTGCGGCGCGGATATCCATCAGCCGACCTCTTTCATGGCTAGGCGAATTGCGTTGAGTTTGGTCCTGAGCGAGCCGTCGACCATGCGCGAGCCGAGCCTGACAATGAGGCCGCCGATGATCGAGGGATCGACTGTGGCGTCCAGATCGACCTCCCGGCCGCCCGAGGCCGCGCGCAACTGGTCTTTGAGGGCCACGAGGTTCGGCTCGGAGAGCGCCGTCGCGCTGGTCACTTCGGCGTGGGTCACGCCGCGGTTGGCGTCGTAGAGCTTGTAGTAGGCCGCAATCATGTCGCGGATCGAGAAGAGGCGCCGCTTGGCCGCGACGAGCCGGACGAAATTGGCGGCGACGCCGTCGATACCGAATTCGGCGAGAACGGCGTCGAGCGCCTTCAACTGGTCGTTGGCGGAAAACACGGGGCTCCGAACCAGACGCTGAAGGTCAGGGCTTTCGACGATCAGCGCATCGAGCTTTGCGAGCGACTGGGCGACGGCTTCGGTCTGGCGGTCGTCCTGGGCGAGAGAAAAGAGCGCCGAGGCATAGCGGCCGGCGACGCCGGAAACGAGTGTGTCGTCTTGTGCCAAAGCCCGTCACCTCATCACGGCGTTGATGTCGAAGCGGGCGAGAGACCCATCCCGCGCCGCCAACCCCAGGAATTCGTGATGATTCCGCTTCGCGAAGAAGAGCGCGCGGGCCGCTCCGACCCCAAAGGCGGGGGTTGCCTAACATAGGACTTTTCAGGGCGCAACCCGCGTAGCCGGCGCGCTGGAGCGAAGATGAAACGGCCCCATGGCGCCGCCGTTCAGCCTAGCGACGAACTCCAGCCGGCCTCGGGGTCGCCGCCGGAATACGCGACGCAATGAACGCT
>NZ_JBKQOT010000201.1:0-11964 GCF_052145395.1 Roseiarcus sp. | reverse complement strand
CCGCCCGATGGCGGCTCCCGAGGACGGCGCATGCGACGATCCAGCGCGGGTGCGAACTTGAGCGAGTTCGGGAGTTGCGCTCCGAATATCTGAACCTCTTAACTTATAGATCCCCATCGCTTGACGTTCGAGCGTTGACTTCCGGAGAGGCGCCGTGACATCGGAGGGTGAGGATCGGAGGCGCGAACGAAAACCATCGCGATTTTTTACGCCACACGCGACGGTCAGTCCGAGCGAATTGCGCAGCGGATCGCCGCGCGCCTTAGCGACGGCGGCGCGACGCCTGCAATCCACGCGCTTGCGCGAGGAACGCAGCCGACGATCGACAATCAGAGCGACGCCATCGTCGCCGTTCTCGCCGTGCGCTACGGACGCGTGCTGCCGGAGGGCGCGGACTTTCTCGAGGGGTTCGCGAGCCGAGAGCGCGTCCCGCCGCTGGCGCTCGCGGTCGTCAATCTTGTCGCGCGCAACCCCTCGCGCCGCACGCCCGAGACCAATCCGTATCTGCGCATGACCCTTGCCCGATATGGGCTGAAACCAGCCCTTGCGACCGCATTCGGCGGTCGGCTGAATTATCCGCAGTATGGATTTCTCGACAAGCAGATGATCCGCCTGATCATGGCGGTCACCGGCGGCGTCGCCGACGGTCGCTCGGATATCGACTATACGGACTGGGCGCAGGTCGACGAATTCGCCGCCGCAATCTTTGCGCTCGCCGAGCGCCGGAACCCTGCGGCGCAACATCATTGTGGATTGTTCGAGAGCCCGGCCTGAGCCGATTGGTTCGCCGCGGGCGCGACACGCAAACGCGAATGTCCCGTCTGGTCGACGGCGCGTCCGCCACTCGCCGGAGCGGGGACCTCTCAATATCGCGACGCCGTCGCCCCGCCCGGCGGAGATCCACGGAAATCCAAATGTCTCGCGCGGTGCGCCGGGGCGCCCTTCGAGACGCGCCGCCCGGCCTGCTCCTCAGGTCAAAGCGGCTGGAGATTTTTGGCCGCTCTCCGCGGCCTCCTCGCAGAGGCCGCGATAGACCGCGACGATCTCGTCCGCCTCCCGGTCGCGGCTGAAATCCCGCTCGACCCGGGCGCGCGCCTTGGCGCCGATGGCCTGAATCCGTTCCGGCTCGCGCATCATCGGCTCGATCGCCGCCGTCAGCGCGTCGACGTCGTCGATCGGCGTGAGAAAGCCGGTTTCGCCGTCCTCGATCACCATCTCCGCAGCGCCCGCCCGGGTGGCGATCACCGCGTCACCCGCCGCCATGGCTTCCAGCATCGTGAGGCCGAACCCTTCGACGCGCGAGGCGAACACGTAGATCGAGATTCGCTGATACCACAGCGGCACCTCCTCGATCGGCAGTTCGCCCAAGAAGCGGATGCGCTCGGAAAGGCCGGTCGCCGCGATGCGGCTCTTCAGCCTCTCCACGAAGGCCAGATTGTCGACCGAGACGTGGCCGACGATCACGGCGGTGAAGTCGGGGTATTGCGGCAAGAGACGGCACATCGCCTCGACGAACAGGTCGCTGCCCTTCTGCTTCCGCACCCGGCCGAAGGTCCCGATCCCGTATTGTCCCGGCAGCCCGGTCGCCGCGTACGCGGCGGCCCGGTCGGCAGGCGGCTTGGAGGCGTCGAGGTCGATCCCGTGATGGACCACGGTCGCCGGGCGCCCGACAAACGAGGCCGACACGGCGCTCGTCGCGATGACCGCGTCCATGCGGGCGATGAGGAAACTGGTGTAAAACGTCTTCCGTCGCTGCCCGGCCGAGTTGAAGATGAGCTTCAGGTTCCAGCCGAAAAGCTTGAGAAGAAGCCCAAGCTGCATTTCGGTATTGCGACGCGCATGCCAGATGCGCGCCGGACGTCCTTTCGGCGGCGGCCTGAAGCGCAACCGGAAAAGGTCGATCAGGCTCAGACCGGCGATCCCGTCCGGCCGGTCGGGGCCGAACCACACGGCGTTGCAGCGCTTGGCGATCAGCGGCGCGATCGTGCGGTTGACCGCGGTGCCGCCGGAGTAGCGCTTCTTGAGATTCGGAATGATGACCTCGATCGCGTCGAGGTCGATGCGCCCGGCCTCGGTCATGGGCGCTTCCGGGCGTAATAGAACTGGCGGTGCATCGATTCGGTCATGAAAGAATAGGTCGCCCCCGTCATGGCGTGGATGAACCCCGCCCAGCCGCACAAGAAAAACCGATTCCAGAAGAAGATGCGCAAAAAGTAGATTGGCGGGTTGAGCAGCAGCTTCAGCCGCGACGGCTTGCGTCCGCGCTCGATCCGCTGCTCCGCCTTCAGCTTCGCGTAAACGATCTCCTTCCGCATCTGCTCGTCGACCGGCAGGCCGCGCTCGTGGCGCAACAGGCCCTTTTGCGCGATCTCCGTCCGGCCTTCGACGATCAGGCCCTCGTGGACGATGAGCGTCTCGTCGAAACGTGCGCGTCCTCGCCGGACGAGGCGCAGAATATGCTCGGGCCGCGTCCATAAGTTCACCGGCTTCAGGCTTCCGTACAGCGTCAGGGTCCGGCGCAGCGCCCAGCCGTCGAGGGACTCGTCCGCCGCCACGAGCCGCGGCAGATCGGCGGCGAGCGCGCCGTCGAGCCACTCGTCGGCGTCGATGCTGAGCACCCAGGGCTCGCGCGCCTGGTCGAGGGCGAACTGCTTCTGCCGCGCATAGCCGAGCCAGTCCTGGCGGTTAAGGCGGATCGGCAGGCCGTTGCGGGCGAACTCCTCGACGATGGCGAGCGTGTTGTCGGTCGAGCCCGAATCGACGACGACGATCTCGGATAAGCCCGCAAGGCTTGCGAGGCATTTGCCGATGCAGGCTTCCTCGTTCTTGCAGATGACAGTCGCGGAAATCGGCAGGGGGGCGGGCTTGGACGGGTTCGCGATCATGCTTTACGGGCTGGCGCCCGACGATCGCCCCGGGACGGGATGACGGCGGGCGGGATGACTCCTGACGGGCCGACGCGGTAGAAGGCCGCTCGCCCCGTTCGCCGGGCGCATTATCAGGTCTTTCAAGGATCGGCCAGTGTCGAGCGCCAAGGCATTCGTCATTCACCTGGAGCGCGCGGCTGGCCGGCGGCCGAGCGTGGAGGCGTTGCAGGCGGCGCTTCCGATGCCGAGCGAGATTCTGTCAGCGGTCGACGGGCGGCTGCTGCCGCCGGATGTGGTCGACGCCGCCTATGTCCGCGGCCGCTATGCGCCGCGGTATCCCTTCGCCCTCGGGCTGCCGGAGATCGGCGTATTCTTGAGCCATCGCGTCGCCTGGCGGCGGATCGTCGACGACGGCTTGGATTACGCGATCGTCTTCGAGGACGACGCGGCCGTCGACCCGGAGCGGTTCCGTGCGGTTCTCGACTTTCTCGCTCTCGAGCGCGGCCGCTGGGCCTACGCGCTCATGCCGGCCGCCGGCCTCGAGCCGTCTGGCGAAGTCCTGGCGCGGGGCGGCCCGATCACGCTCATCCGCCCGCATGCGCCGCCGCTGCGCGCGATCGGGCAGGCCGTCTCGCGCGCGGCGGCCGAACGGCTGCTTGCGGTCACGGCGCCGTTCGACCGGCCGGTCGACACGTTCTTGCAGATGAACTGGATCACCGGGGTGACTCTGCTCGCTGTCACGCCCACCCCGATCCGCGACGTCTCGCGCGAGACCGGGGGGACGACCGTGCAGCGTAAGCGGATGGGGCTTCTCCAGCGCCTCCATCACGAGGCGATGCGGCCGGTCTACCGGGCGCGGGTGCTGGCGCGCTATCGGCGCCAACTCGCCGCGGCGGCCGACCTAAATTTGTGATACGCCGAACGGTAAGAAGCGCCGGACGGACGCGATTTCAACCCGAGGAACGGAAGGGCCAACATGAGCGATCTGGTTTTCATCGCCTTCGACACCGAGAAACAGGCCGAGGAGGTGCGCGACAAGGTGCTCGGCATGCAGAAAGAGTACCTGATCGAAATCGAGGACGCCGTGATCGCCACGCGCGACGATCAGGGCCGGGTGAAGCTCAACCAGCTCATGCATCCGGCGGCGAGCGGAGCGATCTCGGGCGCGTTCTGGGGCATGCTGATCGGCTGGCTGTTCCTGATGCCGGTCGCGGGCGCCGCGGTCGGGGCGGCGGGCGGCGCGCTCGGCGGCTCGCTGGTCGACGTCGGCATCAACGACGACGACATGCGCAAGCAGGCGAACGAGGCGCTGAAGCCGGGAACCGCCGGCCTCTTCCTGCTCATCCGCAAGATGACCACCGACAAGGTGCTCGACGACCTCAAGGGCGTCGGCGGCACGGTGATCCGGACCTCCTTCGACCACGCCAAGGAAGAGGCGCTGAAGGCCGCGCTCGCCGCGCAGGTCCCGCTCCCGCCTGCGGCACCGGCCGCTCCGGTCGAAGCGCCCACAGGCTAACGAGGCCGGACCGGCCCAGCCGAAGGGTCCGGTCCGCGCCGGTTCTATGCGTCGCTGATGAGAATCGCGCCCAGGGCCGGAACCGGCCCACGGAGCGGCGCCATTGTCAGTTCCGAATCGAGCCTTATCAGAGGGTTCCGGCGCCTTTTCCAGTCGTGCGCCACGGCCACGCGCAGCGCCCGCCGCAACATCGATGACGCGCCGCCAAGGACTTCGCGGGGCGCGAAGCGCAGGCGACGAAATTCTATTTTTTAATATAACATATTTATTTATTTCTGGCAACAGAAAGCTCTGCGGTCCGGACCGACAGCCTGGTAGCCTGGGCGCGCGCGACCCCTCACGTCCGGCCCCGCCGCAGCGCCCCGGGGCCGATTTTTCGCACGGACTGATCTGGATCAATGCGCTTTTGGCGCCCCTCGTTAACCTTTGGAAAATCTGGCGGAGCGGCCCCGGCGATTCGGCGGCCGCAGAGGAGGGAGGTTGGAAGGCCGGAGGGCTGAAAAGAGGCCAAGGATGCGTGGAGAGGTCAGCTTGCGGATGGCGCGGGCCCCGCCCCGGATGCAGGCGTCACACAAGCGGCGGGCGAGCGTGCGGCCGCTCGTTGAACCGCCTCTTGCGCTGACGACTTTGTGGATAAGAATTCATCGGCGCGAGTGGATGACCGAAGAGGCCGCGCGCGACCACCGTCGGCGCTCGCTGCTGCAGGACAACCCGGCGTCCGGCTGAGACGGACGAGGACGGTGGCCTGGAGGCGCAGAGCAGAATGACCTTTGCGCCAAAAAGGGTTTCTATGCCCTCGCGGATCAGGATGCGCTAGTGTTCCCGAGGGCGGACGCGCGGTTTCCGCCCGCCCAGCGCCTCGTTCGGCACTTGGAGCGTCAGCTCGATGTCGGTCGCTTTCAGCGAACTCATTGAGGCGTTCGAGTTCATCAGCTCGGACCCAGTGTTTGGAAACTCGGCCCGGGTGAACCGGAAGACGGGGACGGTCCACTGGCATACCGACTGGGACTCCGAACTCTTCGAGGAGCCCGAGGATATCGACGACGACGAGAAATATATCGACCTGCCCACGCCGCGCGACCTCGATCTCGGCAGGCCGCTCGCGATGCGCTTTGCCGCCGAACGGCTGGACGACCACTATGACGAGATCGCCGCCATCTTCTCCCGCAAGGGCGCCTGGCGCCGCTTCAAGGACTTTCTCTTCCGCGTCGGCGCCCTCGACAGGTGGTACGCATACGAGAGCGAGGCGAAGGAAAAGGCGCTGCGCGCGTGGTGTGAGGAGAATGGGATCGACGTCGAGGGGTAACGCTTCAGCCCGTCAGCCCCCGATAAGCCTTGAGAGAAAAATCGGCGGCGCGGGCGAAAACCTGTTCCTTCCAGTCGTCAGCGTCGACCGCCAGCGCGTCGCGGACTCTCGCCTTGATGTCGCGGGCGAGCCGAGACTCCATGCTCAGCCCCGAGCCGAGGCCCCGCGCATAGAGCCAGTTGTCGCCGCGGATCGCCTCCAGCACTTCGCTGAGTTCGACCGTGCCGTATTCGAGGCCGATCGCGGTGATTTCCGCGTCAGGCAGGCGCTCCCCAACGCAGCCGATCAGCGGACCCGCGACGGGCGGCGACTTCGACGTGCCGTCCAGGATCGAGGTGACCTCGTCGCCCCACCAGGCTCGCGCGCGCTTAAACCCAAGCGCGTCGGGCGGAACGAGTGAGAGCGGCTCGCCATAGCCCCTCGGCCCGAGGCCGGTATGGATGTCGACGACCGCGACCCGTTTCGCCGCGCGCCCATGGCTCTCGATGATGGCGCGGAACGTCGCGTTCGACCATGTCGGCCGGCGCCCGCCGAAGAAGAAGCCGTCTGGAAACGCATACTGGCCGCCCGCCACCACGGCCTGATAGGCCTTTATGCCGCCGTTGGCGTCGCGCCACGCTGCGAGCGCTTCCTCCGCCGGGGCGCGGGCGGGGCCGTCCCAGTCGGCGGGAACCAGAGCATCGTGAATTTCGGCGTAGCGCGCGTTCTCGGGCAGCGGCCTTGAGAAATCCTGGAAATTGCGGTTGAGGTCGACATTGTCCTCGGTCACGCGCCGGATATGGGAAAAACCGTAGGGGTTGACGGCGTGGATCAGCAGCACCGCAACCGTTTGGGGCCGCGCCGCGACCACGCCCTCTCCGATCATGCCGGTCTGGCAGGCGGAGCCGCAAAACCCCTCGTTGCCGTGCGTGCCGGAGATAACAACGAACAGGTTCTCCGCATCCCTGTCCCCGAACCGGGCGACGTCGACCGCGAGTTCCTCGCCCTCCGCTCCGCGGGCGCTCGGATGGACATGAGATTCGAGCACGGCCCCGCCGGCCCGGGCCGCGTCGAGGAATTTCCGCCGCGCCTCGGCATAGGTTTTGGAGAAATATTCTGGGATCGCCATGGGACGCCTCCAAGTTTCGAGCGAACGATAGGCGGGCTTTGGCGCGGCGGAAAGCGCCGCACGCGTGCGCGGGCATGACAGCCGGGACCGAGGGCTTTAGCTCGGCTCGCCGGCCAGATTTACGGTCCGGCGTCGAGCGAGGCGACGGTTTCCCTGGGATAGGTCAGCGTTCCATTTGGCCGAGGCCTGGCTGCGGGCGTCATGCGCGCCGGCTCGATCTGGCCTTCGCCGAGAATGTGAAAGACCTCCTCGCCCGCCGCGATCAGATAGTCCGCAATGATGCGGCGATGGCATCGCCACCAGACCGCCTCCGCGCACATGACGCCTGACCGCGCTACGTGTCCAACCTTGCGCAGCTTTTCGAGGCCTGAGCGGAATTCCTCCCCCATCGCGTAATCGGCGTAATTGTGGAAGCTGGCATTGTCCCAAAAGGCGTTGGTCTCGGGCGATACGTCGCGCTGCAGGCCCCGCAGCCCGCCGAGCGACGCCAGATGCTCATAGCCAATCTGAAATTCAGCGAGCGAGGCGGGAAGGACGTCGCGGTTGAACTGCGGATTCGTGCGCGACCGCGGCACGGTTCTCACGTCGACGACAATTTTGACCTCCGCTTCCCGCAAAAGCGCGACAAACGCTTCGGTGGAGCGCGTGGAATGGCCGATGGTGAAGAACGGGTTCGGCGCCATGAACCCAAATTTGACGCTTCAACTCGCTTGGGCAAGGGGGCGCCCTTATACGGGGGCCGGAGGCCCGTGTTGAGTGCGCCAAACAGGGGTTGAGCAAATTGTCGCCGTAAGACTTGTCATTCCCGCGAACGCGGGAATCCAGTTTGGCCGCGCTGCATGGCCGCCGCTCTGGATGCCCGCGTCCGCGGGCATGACAGCCGGGGCAGAGGGACACCTGGGCGCGTGCCTGAGCCGCGCAGAGGGGGCAAGGCGCGCGGAACACGCCCCGCGAAGCGGGCTCGGCCTTGATGCCGAGCACGGGTCCGGCAACGCAGCTCGATCGCTAGGGTGGAGGGCGGCCAATCTTTGATCCTGCTCGAAATATCAGAGGTTTGTGTAGGCTTCACCGCGCTTTACACCGTACACTCGTAATTTACGTAATTCTGGATTCTTCTTGACACTTCTGTATCACTATCGTTGAATTGCCTGGCGACGCGGTGGCTCCGTCGCGGGGCGCGCGAACGATGTCGCCCGTTGCATCGCGGGATTTTCCGCAGCGTCCCAAAACTGGGAGAGACGTCATGAGAGCGAAACTTTTCGCGGCCCAGTTAGGCGGCGTGATTATGTTGGCGATTGGCTCGCCGGCGGCGATCGCCGACACGTTTACTTGTCCGCAGCCTCAACAGATCAATTGCGTGCCCGCAGTCAAAAGCATTGACGGCTGGCGCTCGAACGGTGGCCAGATGACCGGCAATTCGTTCGGTCCGAACGACCAGTGCGCGAATGTCATCAAATTGTCCGCGAATAAACAGCGGCTTCTGTGTTGCTACGTGAAATGCGGCGTTTTCACCCGTGACGTGAAAGCCACGAGCTGCATGAAAGCCAGCGAGTCGGAATTCAACTGCCAGTGACTTCCACTGCGAGAATTAGCGATTATCCCCTGTGGATGACCGCGACGAGCCCGGCTGTGACCGCATGGCTTGTAGGGCCTGAGCCGCGCGGAGGGGTCAAAGCTAAGCTCGCCGTCCGCCTTCGCCGCGTAGGTCTCGGCGTCGATCTCGATCTTCGGCGTCGGGCAGTTGTGGATCAAGCCCATCCTCCGGGTCGCTGAGGGTTTCCCCCGTGCTTTCCGTCACGCGGCCCGCGGGGCGATGAGTGCGAGGGAGGGACCGAGTTCGCGGCGGCGCTCCATAAGGTCGTGATCGGCCTGCGAGCCGAGAATGGAGCCGCGGGTCATGCCGAAATCGCGCGACAAGCGCAGATCCGTGTCGGCGGTGACCGCCCGCCTGCCGAGCACGATCTCGTTGATCCTCTGGGGCGGCACGCTCAACGCGCGAGCAAGCGCCGTCTGGCTCAGATCGAGCGGCCGCAAGAACTCCTCGAGGAGGATTTCGCCGGGCGTCGGATTGGGAAGCCAGTCGGGCTCAGTGATAATCGTCGATTTCGACATCGGCTGGGCCTCCGTCGGGCAACGTCGATCACGCGGCCCGCGGAATTGTCCGCAGCACGAGCAGCGCGTCGTGCGGGCAGGGAACGATAGCGAAGGCTTGACCCGCGTCGTCGCTGAACTCGACGAGCGCGGTCGCCTCGTCGAACCTTTCCATAATCGTGCCGACTTGCCCTCGCACGAGTCCCTGTTCGGGCAGATCGCGCAATAAGGCGACGGCGCTGAGCGCCTTGGCCTCGTCGTCACAGTCTTGCGTTTCGTGGGGCATCACCGCTGTCCTGCCAGGGAAAGGCGCGTCCATCCTTATCCGTTATGGCCGGGCTTGTCCCGGCCATCCACGCCTTGTCGGCAGGACGCTGTCCGATCCTGTTCCCGCATGATGCGTCAGCGTTAGCCGCGGCGGGACCGCGTGGATGGCCGGGACAAGCCCGGCCATGACGACCCAATGCAATTGTCGCAGCAGCCAACCTTCGCCCTCAAAACAAAAAATACCTCTGCGCCATCGGCAGCCTGTCGGCCGGCTCGCACACCAATAACTCGCCGTCGGCGGTCACCGCATAGGTCTCCGCGTCAATCTCGATCTTCGGCGTCGCGCCGTTGTGGATCATGCTCTTTTTGCGCAGCTTGCCGCGGGTGTTCTCCACCGCAACCAGGGTCTTCTCCACCTTGAGCTTGCGCGCGATGCCGTCCGAAAGGGCCGCGTCGGAGACGAAGGTGAGCGACGTGGCGGTCCGCGCCCGGCCGTAGGCGCCGAACATCGGGCGGTAGTGGACGGGCTGAGGGGTCGGGATCGAGGCGTTGGGGTCGCCCATCGGCGCCGCGGCGATCATGCCGCCCTTGATCACGCAGTCGGGCTTCACCCCGAAGAAGGCAGGGGTCCAGAGCACGAGGTCGGCGAGCTTGCCCTTCTCGATCGAGCCGATGTGCTTTGCGACGCCATGCGCGATGGCGGGATTGATGGTGTATTTCGCCACGTAGCGTTTGGCGCGAAAATTGTCGTTGCGCGCGGAGTCGCCGGGCAGGGGCCCGCGCTGGCGCTTCATCTTGTCGGCCGTCTGCCAGGTGCGGATGATGACCTCGCCGATGCGGCCCATCGCCTGCGAATCGCTCGACATCATCGAGAGCGCGCCGAGATCGTGCAGAATGTCCTCGGCGGCGATCGTCTCCTTGCGGATGCGGCTCTCAGCGAAGGCGAGGTCCTCGGGAATGCTCGAATCGAGGTGATGGCAGACCATCAGCATGTCGAGGTGCTCGTCGAGCGTGTTCTTGGTGAAGGGCCGCGTCGGGTTGGTGGACGAGGGCAGCACGTTGTCGAGCCCCGCTACCTTCATGATGTCGGGCGCGTGGCCGCCGCCGGCGCCCTCGGTGTGGAAGGCGTGGATGGTCCGGCCCTTGAAGGCCTTGATCGTGTCCTCGACGAAGCCGGATTCGTTCAGCGTGTCGGAGTGGAGCATCACCTGCACGTCGTAGTCGTCGGCGACCGAGAGGCAGCAGTCGATCGCGGCCGGGGTCGTGCCCCAGTCCTCGTGCAGCTTGAGCGCGCAGGCGCCCGCCTTGACCTGCTCGACGAGGCCCGCGGGCTTCGAGGCGTTGCCCTTGCCGGCAAAGCCGAGGTTCATCGGGAACGCGTCGGCGGCCTCGATCATCCGGGCGATGTGCCACGAGCCGGGCGTGCAGGTGGTGGCGAGCGTGCCGGTCGCCGGACCCGTGCCGCCGCCGAGCATCGAGGTGACGCCGGACGTCAGCGCCTCCTCGATCTGCTGCGGACAGATGTAATGGATGTGGGTGTCGAAGCCCCCCGCGGTGAGAATCTTGCCCTCGCCCGCGATGACTTCCGTGCCCGGACCGACGATGATGGTCACGCCCGGCTGGATGTCCGGGTTGCCGGCCTTGCCGATCGCATGGATGAGCCCGTCCTTGACGCCGACGTCCGCCTTCACGATCCCCCAGTGGTCGAGAATGACGGCGTTGGTGATGACCGTGTCGACCGCGCCGCGGGCGCGCGTTGTCTGCGCCTGCCCCATGCCGTCGCGGATGACCTTGCCGCCGCCGAACTTCACCTCTTCGCCGTAAGCGGTGAAATCCTTCTCGATTTCGATGAGGAGATCGGTGTCGGCGAGGCGGACGCGGTCGCCGGTCGTCGGGCCGAACATGTCGGCGTAGGCGGCGCGGGGGAGGGAGGTCGTCATGGGGAACTCACGGCACCGGGGAGAAGGAAGGCGAATCGAGCGCTGCGCGATCGAACGTCGCAGTGGACGCGCAGCGAGAAAATAGTCGGAGAAATCCGCCTTGTCGGCGCGAAAAGCAGTCAAGGCGCCTTGGGCGGCGCTGCGGTAGGGGATTTCGAGGTCGTCCATGGAAAGAACGCCCTCGACCAGACGCGCGACTTCCGGTCGCTTCTTCTTGTAGCTTCGCGCGAGGGTCCAAGCGAATTCGGCAAGGACGACCGGATTGACGACGCAAGGCTCGTCCGCCGTCGCGGCGTCGACAAAGCTTCGGGCGCGTTCGCACTGCGCCGGATCATCCTCCAGGAACAGGCGCAGAAGGACGTTCGTGTCGAGTCCGATCATTCGCCGTCCCTTTGACGGCTTCGTCGATCGCGCTCCTCCATCGCGAGCGTAATCGCTTCGTCGATCGCTTTGTCGATATCGATGCCCGCCTCCCCGGCGCGAAAGGCATTGGCCCGGGCGAAGTCGACGATCCGTCGCCGTTTCCTGGCCTCGAGCCGGATCGATCCATCCGCCCCCTGAATGAAACGAAGCCTATCGCCCGCCCTAACGCCGAGCGCCTGGCGCAACGCGTTCGGGACGGTGATCTGTCCCTTGCTTGTTACGGTCGCCTCGCCGAAATCCTGTTCGGCCTTCCGTTGAGCCGTGGTCATGAAGCCTCCATCCGATTCCTTACCAAAGATTAGGTAAGGAATGGCGGCTTGTATAGCGGTGTCACGCGAGGATCCGAAAATCCTTCGGGTCGATGACGCGGAAATTGTCGGTGATAGTCGACGAGAACTCGTCGAACCGGCGAGGCACGGTCTCGCGCAGGAAGCCGAGCACGGCTT
>NZ_JBKQOT010000200.1:0-4506 GCF_052145395.1 Roseiarcus sp. | reverse complement strand
GAGGAAATGCCCGGCAAGCGGCGCTGAAATCGCAAAGCCGAGGATCATCATCATCCAGACAACGCAAGCCGCCGCGGCGCGCCGGCGCGGCGCGACGCGCGAGGCAAGTAGCGCCAGCACCGACGTGCCGGCCGACCCTGCGCCCATGCCGACAAGCAGGAAAGCGACCGCTGCAACCGAGAGCCCGAGCGACAGGGCGTTCGCAGCGAGCGCGGTTCCGACCGCGGCGCCGATCGCGCCGATCGCGAGGGTCGCCATGCCGCCGACGATCCACGGCGTGCGGCGTCCGCCCACGTCGGACCCGTAGCCCCACGCGGGCCGGAAGATCTGGACCGCGTAATGCGACGCCACGAGCAGGCCGGGCACGAGCGCGGGCAAGGCAAACTCGACGACCATCACCCGATTGATGGTTGACGTCATCAGGACCACGATCGCGCCGAGCGCGGTCTGCGCAATCCCGAGCCGGACGATGCCCGGCCAGCCGAGCCCCCGTTCGCTCATCATGGCGCTGCTCCCGCAGCTCGCAGCGCGAAGGCGCTCGTCAGCATGCCAAGGACATAAAGCGTCGTCCCGGTCGCATTGTAGACGGCCGCCTGTCCTCGAGGGTCCTTGAGGAGTCGCGGCATCAAGGCCAGCTGTCCGAGAAGCAGCGCCGCGACCGTCGCCCCATAAAGCGGCCGATTCCAGGCGACAAGCAGCCCGACGACGACGACTTGAGGCGCGGCCATCACCACACAAGCGAGCCGTGCCGCTCGCTCGGCCCCGAGCTGAACGGGCAGAGAGCGGACGCCGAGGCGTCTGTCGCCTTCGATCGACTTGAAGTCGTTGAGCGTCATGATGCCGTGCGCGCCAAAGCTGTAGAGAGCCGCAAGCAGAATGACCCTCGGGTCCGGCAGGCTCGCGGCCATAATGGCCGCGCCGGTGAACCAGGGCAGCCCCTCGTAGGCCACCGCGACCGCGGAATTTCCCCACCAGCCGTTTTGCTTCAGCCGAACCGGCGGCATGCTGTAGGCCCAGGCAAGCACCAGCCCGACCACCGCGGCCGCAAACACCCAAGGCCCGAGCGACCAAGCCCAGGCGAGCGAGAAGACCGTCCACACGCAAGCGATGTAGAGGCCCCAGCGTCCCGGAATCCGGCCCGACGGTATCGGGCGGCCGGGCTCGTTGACGGCGTCGACGTCGCGGTCGTACCAGTCGTTCACCGCCTGGCTGGTGGCGCAGATGAGAGGGCCCGCCAGCGCGACCCCGGCCAGGACGATCGCCCATCGCGCCGAGGTCGGCAGCCCGCTCGAGATCACCCCACAGGCGAACGCCCACATGGGCGCAAACCAGGTGATTGGCTTGAGCAGTTCCAGAACGGCTCTCGGCTGGGGGCTCCGCATGCCGCAAAGCTAAGCTTGACCGCTCAGAAATGTCAAGACAGGTTGACACTTAGAAGACCGGTTTGTGTCAGGGGCAGACGACACTCGGGGGCGCTTAGCGCTCCGAGCCGCCGTTGTCGCTGTCCCCGTCCCCTAGGCCATAGCGACGAAGCTTCACGTAGAATGCTTGGCGACTGAGGCCGAGCATCTCCGCTGCGGAGGCGCGGTTCTCCCGGGTCAACTCGAGCGCAGCCTCGATGCAGAGGCGTTCGATCAAGTCCGTCGTTTCGCGCACCAGATTTTTCATCGGCACGCGTCCGACGAGCTCGGTAAATTGTTCGACGGTTCGCGGCAACTCCCGGCCTCCGAGTCTCTCTCGCCCGCCGCGCCAGCCAGTTGCGCGAATCGTCATGCCGAAGACAGGCGCCGTGCCGCCTAGCGCCGAAACGGCCACGATTTCCACGTCTTCGGCGGTCCCCAGCTCGCCCCGGGCCACGGTGGAAAAGAAGCGCACGTTTGCATGCGCCCGGAGATTCGAGAAAAGGACGTCAACATCGACGCCCGGGCGGCCGATCCATCGCTCGATCGGTTCGCCGCGCACCTGGATCGCCGTCGTCGCCTGGACGAGGTCCAGGAACGCCGCATTCGCCGTCATGATCCTCCGGTCCGCCGCGACGACGACGAAGGCTTCGGGGATCGCCTCCACGAGGCGCAGAATGTTCGCGTCGTCGACCGACGCCCCGAGGGACGATTCGCCCAGCCGCGAAAGAAGGACGACGAGTAGCGGCGCGCCGTCCTGGCGATAGGACGAACCCGTCAGCAACACGCCGCTGTTGTCGAGCGCGAGTTGGGCGTGAACCCTGTCGACCCGGGGAGCGATACGCGTTGCCGCGAGGAAGGAGGCCGCCGTCTGGCGGCTCGACTCGGCGAACAGGGCCTCGAAGTCGCGGCCGACCAGCTTCTTCGGCTCCGCGCCGAACAGGATGGCGGCCGCCGGATTGGCTTCGACGATTCGCGCCGTGTTCGAATCGAGGATCAGGACGGCTTCGGAGGCGAGTTGAAACAGCAGCCGATAGCGTTTCTCGGCATTGCGGATCCGCGTGTATTCGCGTTCCATTTCCTGCTGAGATTCGACCAGGCGCTGCTGGAGCGCCGCCATCGGCCTCAGATCGCGTCCGACCACGAGAATTCGGCCATCCTGGCCGTAGCGGACCGCACGATAGCGGACCGGGACGTCTGAGCCCCGACTGGCCGGGTGGTTGACCTGGCGCCAGCGCAGCGATGCCTGCTGAGCCGAATCGCGGATAAGGTCCTCGATCTTCGGGCGCGTCTCGTCAGTAACGGTGTCGATCAGGCGCTTGCCGATCCACTCCGGCCCAGCCAACCTGGTCAGGTCCGCGTCCGAGAATGCGGCGTCAAGAATGACGCCGGCGCTGTCGACGACTAGCGCCACGTCGGCGGTCGAGGCGAGCAAATGTCCGATGTCTTCGGGATCGAGCCCACGCAACAGTTCGCCGGCCGCCGCAAATCGCGCTAAGGATGCCGAACTTGCACCTTCGACCACGAGTTCGCCCCTCAAGTTGAGGATCAAGTTTGATACAGGTTCAGCGCCCGCCAATTTCCGGTCGCGCGCCCCGCAATAGCAAACTCCTCGCAATCACCATAGCCTCCTGCGAAGTCGTGGCGCCCGCGTCGGCGCTGGTTCTCGACCCTAATTCGGGTTCTGACGCGACGACCGGACCTCCGACAAGAAGATCTCGGACCACAACTCGGGCAAGGCCCTCCGTGCCGCCTGGCCACCCTGAGTCGCGCGCCGCATGGCGATTTGTTGGACGGTCTGCCTCGCCGCGTCTCGTTTCCGCGCTCTGACGGGCGGGGAGCGCGCGCCAATCAAAGCTCCTTGCTCAACGTGTCATCCTAGTGTAACTAAAAAAAGACGTCAACACAGATTGACACTTTCACTCCCTTGGTCCTAGATTGCCCACCCAACGGCTTCGTCGACCCCGTCGGTGCGGCCAGCCTCGAGGACCGGAGAAGCGGGACCGATGCAACGAGGGCGTCCGCCAGCAGCGCAGGCAAAGCCGCTCTACTCCACAGAGCAGCGCGCACGGCGCGACCAAAGCATCTGGACGATCGTTCAAGCGGTCCTGGCTCCGGTCCAGTTCGTGGGCTTTCTCGTCAGCCTCGGCCTCGTCGTCCGCTTCCTTGTGACGGGCGCCGGAGAGGAGTCCGCCCTCATATCCGTCGTTGGCAAAACGATCGTTCTCTACGCGATCATGATCACCGGATCGATCTGGGAGAAAGCAGTCTTCGGCAAGTATCTCTTCGCCGAATCCTTCTTCTGGGAGGACGTGTTCTCGATGCTCGTCATCGCATTGCACACAGCGTATCTCATGGCGCTGTTCCTCGGAGTGCTCGACCCTCGCGCGCTGATGCTGCTCGCGCTTGCAGCCTACGCGGCTTACGTCATCAACGCCACCCAGTTCCTTGTCAAATTGCGCGCGGCGCGGCTTCAAGGCTCATCAGACGCCGGATTCGCGGTGGCGAACGCTCAACCGGGGGTCGCGCCATGAACGCGCGCGTCCCGCTCGACCTCAGGCCGGCTCCGGACGCGCGCGGTTGCGGCCCCTCCCCTGTCCTGCGCGAGCGCGGGCAGCGCGAAGTCTTTTGCGGACTGACCAGCATTGTCTGGCTCCACCGCAAGATCCGCGACGCCTTCTTCCTCGTCGTTGGCTCCCGCACTTGCGCGCATCTGATCCAGTCCGCGGCGGGCGCAATGATTTTCGCCGAGCCGCGGTTTGCGACCGCGATCCTCACCGAACGCGATCTCGCGGGCATGGCGGATGTGAACGAGGAGCTCGATCGGGTCGTCGCGCGGCTCCTTGAGCGCCGGCCGGAGATCAAGCTTCTGTTCCTCGTGGGCTCCTGCCCGTCGGAGGTCATCAAGATCGATCTGGCGCGCGCGGCGCGCCGCCTGTCCGCGACCCACGCGCCGCGTGCGCGGGTCGTTGCCTATTCCGGCAGCGGGATAGAGACGACGTTCACCCAGGGCGAAGATTCCTGCCTGGCCGCGCTTGTGCCGACGCTTGCGGAGGAGGACCCGAGCGTCGGGCCGAGTCTGCTGGTGACGGGATCTCTCGCCGAC
>NZ_JBKQOT010000199.1:0-8025 GCF_052145395.1 Roseiarcus sp. | reverse complement strand
CAGGCGATCTCGTCCTCGCGCAAGGCCTCCCATGCGCGCCCGATCGGCAGGCGGCGGAGCCTCAGCGTGACGAAGTTGGTGAGCAGCGCAAGCGCCAGGATGAGGTAGAACAGGAACATCGTGCGGTAGATCGGCGTGTAGGGCAGATGGAAGATCGCCGCGAAGCCGTTGTCGTCGTCGTTGAACGGAATGCCGAAGAAGGTGACGTGCGGGATGCCCGAGATTCCCGCGCCGCCATTGGTGAAGTCGACCCAGTTGACGAGCACGAGGCGGATGATCTCGCCGAAGGCGAGGGTCACGATGGCGAGATAGTCTCCGCGCAGCCGCAGCACCGGAAAGCCGAGGATGACTCCCCACATCGCGGCGAGCACGCCGGCGAGCGGCAGGCAGATCCAGAACGACAGGCCGAAGGTGGTCGAAAGGAGCGCATAGGAATAGGCGCCGACGGCGTAGAACGCGACATAGCCGAGGTCGAGCAGGCCCGCGAGCCCGACGACGATGTTCAGCCCCCAGCCCAGCATCACGTAGATCATGATCTGGACGCCGTAGTTGTTGATCCACTTCAGCGAGCCGGACGGCCCCAAAAGCCCCAGCATGATGAAGGGGAAAAGGATGACGACGCCGAGCGCGAAGGGCCCGA
The DNA here is from genome assembly GCF_052145395.1 of Roseiarcus sp. Taxonomy (NCBI): domain Bacteria; kingdom Pseudomonadati; phylum Pseudomonadota; class Alphaproteobacteria; order Hyphomicrobiales; family Roseiarcaceae; genus Roseiarcus; species Roseiarcus sp. The sequence continues at coordinate 7,385 of NZ_JBKQOT010000199.1, read as the reverse complement.
ACCATTGGGAAAACCGGGCGCGCGCCGGCGACGGGGGCGCGACCCCTTCTCCTTCCGCAGCGGATTCCGCAAGCGCCCCGCCCATGCCGCCCGCAGCGACCGCCCCGACCCGGTCGAACCACACGCGCCAGTCAGGCGGCGACACCTGACGGAAAAGGACGAACAGGAACACGATTGCGGCGATGCCGAACGAAAGCGGCCAGCGGCCGATCAGGACCAACTCGTTGTTGATGTTGGATTCGGCGTGATAGCTGATGATCGGGAAGCTCAGACCGAAGGCGACGAGCGCCGCCGCGACGGCGTTGCGCAGCGCAGGAACGAATGGAGACGCGGTCGCCTCGCCCGATTTGGCGACCGGCGTGGATTGCGGCGCGGCGGTCATGCTCAGACCTTTTCCACTTCTGGCCGGCCCAAAATGCCGGAGGGCATGAAGATCAGCGTGATGGCCAGGATCATGAACGCCGCCACGTCCTTGTAGTCGGTGGTGAAATAGGACGACCAGAACACTTCGATCAGACCGATCAGCAGGCCGCCGAGCACGGCGCCCGGAAGCGAGCCGATGCCGCCCAGCACCGCGGCGGTGAAGGCCTTCACGCCGGGCACGAATCCGTCGGCGAAATTGACGACCCCGTAGTAGATGACAAACATTACGCCCGCGACCGCCGCGAGCGCCGCGCCGATGATGAAGGTGATGGAGATCGTCATATCGACGTCGATGCCGAGAAGCGCCGCCATCTTGCGATCCTGCTCGCAGGCGCGCTGGGCGCGGCCGAGAGACGTGTACTGGACGAGATACCAGAAGGCGCCGAGCAGCACCGCCGTCAGGACGACGATCAGGACCTGGCGAATCGACAGCGTCACGTCATAGGCCCCGCCGGTCAGATTGAAGACATGGTTGGGCAGTTGCGGCGCTGGCTTGTTGCGTGGTCCCTGCACGACCTGAACGAAATTCGACAGGAAGATCGACATGCCGATCGCCGAGATCAGCGGCGCAAGACGAAAGGAGCCCCGCAAGGGCCGGTAGGCGAGCCGCTCGATCGCCCAGTTCCACAGGCCGGTGAGCGCCATCCCCGCGACCAGCACGATCACGAAAGCGATCGGAAGCGAGCCCAGATGAAGGATCTGGGTCAGAATCATGAACACGATCAGCGCGATGAACGCCGACAGCATGAACAGGTCGCCGTGGGCGAAATTGACCATGCCGATGATGCCGTAGACCATCGTGTATCCGATGGCGATGAGTCCGTAGATCGAGCCGAGCGTCACCCCGTTGATGAGCTGCTGGAGGAAATTGTCCATCCGTCCCTCTCTAGTTTCCTCTGGCATCCGCAGGAAACGTGCCACACCCACGCCCGGCCGTCCCATGCTCAAGCGGCTTCTCATAGCGCTTAAACCGTCACATTCGGGGGTTCAAGCGGCGCGTCCGATTGGAGGGACCCTATCGGGGGCCGACCCTGTCGGCAACGCCCTCGCGCGACGGGTTGTGGTCGGCGGCGCCCGAACGACGGCGCTCGCCTCAATATATCCGTATGAACATATCGCAAGGCTCAACGTGTCCTCGCGCTGTCAACTTGGGTCTCGCTATATCCAATAAAGAATATCGACCCTTTTTGACAGATATGGACTTTGGCGCCGACGACAGGTTACGAAATCAACTCTATACCTCGACGAAAGCGGCTCGCCGCGAATGAGGAGCGTCAATCAAAGACGCTCAAGGGTCGGGCGGCGCCACGGACGATCATCGTCCGTTCTTGGGAGGAGATGGGTATGGCGATGACGATGACCGGGGAGGCGACTCTCCCGGCCGCGCGGTCGAAGGTCTGGGCGTTGCTCAACGACCCGGACGTCCTGAAGACCTGCATTCCTGGCTGCCAGTCGCTCGAACGGGCCGGCGACAACGGCTTCGCCGCGATCGCCAAGGTCAGGATCGGCCCGGTGTCGGCGACCTTTAGAGGCAAGGTCGAGCTTTCGGACCTCATTCCCAACGTCGGCTACACCATCTCCGGAGAAGGGGAAGGCGGCGTCGCCGGCTTCGCCAAAGGCGGAGCGAAAGTGTCGCTGGCCGATGCCGAGGGCGGCACGCTGCTCAGCTACGACGTCCAGGCCCATGTCGGCGGCAAGATCGCCCAGCTCGGCTCTCGCCTCATCGATGGCGTGGCCAAGGGCATGGCCGACAAGTTCTTCGCCAGTTTCGCCGAAGCGGCCGCCAGGGTCGCCTCCGCCGCGGACGCGCTGGCGCATCCCGCGCATGCCGAAGCGCACGTCACGCATCCGTTCGCCGCCGCCGAGCCGCATGCGCTGGCCGCCTCTCCCGAATCGGCGCCCGCCGCGGAGACGGTCGTTCGGCCGGCGCCGTCTCCCGCATCGGCGCCCGCCGGCGCGCCGGCCGCTCCCGCCACGGCCGCCGCCGCGGCGCCGCAAGCTTTCCAACCGAAGAAGACATCATGGCTCAGGAGGATATGGGAATGGTTCATGTCTCGATGACGGTGAACGGCCGGCTCGTGTCGGCCGAAATTGATCCACGAACGCTGCTCGTCCAGTTCCTTCGGGAGCATCTGCGCCTGACCGGAACGCATGTCGGCTGCGACACGTCGCAGTGCGGCGCCTGCACCGTCCATGTCGACGGCGAGGCGATCAAGTCGTGCACGACGCTGGCGGCGACCTGCAACGGTTCGAGCGTCACGACGATCGAGGGCCTCGCCCAGGGCGGAAAGCTGCACCCGATGCAGCAGGCCTTCCAGGACAATCATGGCCTGCAGTGCGGCTTCTGCACGCCCGGCATGATCATGGCGTCCGTCGACCTCGTCAACCGCGAGGGCTACGGGATCGACGAGCAGACTATCCGGCATGGCCTCGAGGGCAACATCTGCCGCTGCACCGGCTACCACAACATCGTCAAGGCGGTCGTCCAGGGCGCGCGCGAAATGGGCGCCGCAGCGACGCCCAAGGCCGCCGAATAAACCATCCGCTTCTGCCATTCCCAGGGAGAGACATTCATGAGCGCGACCGGCATCGGCGTCTCCGTCAAACGCAAGGAAGACATCCGCTTCATCACCGGCAAGGGCCACTACGTCGATGACGTCAACCGTCCGGGCCAAGCCTACGCCTATTTTCTCCGGTCTCCGCACGCCCACGCGACGATCGACAAGATCGACATCTCGGACGCGCTGAAGGCGCCGGGCGTGGTTGCGATCTTCACCGGCGACGACATTGCGGCCGACAAGGTCGGCGGCCTCATTTGCGGCTGGATGATCCACTCCAAGGACGGTTCGCCGATGAAAGCCGGCGCCCACCCGGCGCTCGCCCAGGGCAAGGTGCGCTATGTCGGCGACCATGTCGCGGTCGTCATCGCCGACAGCTACGCCGAGGCGCGCGACGCGGCGGAAAAAATCGAGGTCCACTACACGGAGCTGCACGCCGTCGTCGATCCGGCAAAGGCGCCGGCGCCGGGCGCGCCCGTCGTCCATGACGTCGCGCCCGACAACACTATCTACAACTGGCATATCGGCGACAAGGCCGCAACTGACGCGGCTTTCGCGAACGCCGCGCACGTCACGAAGCTCGACCTGGTCAACAACCGGCTGATCCCGAACGCCATGGAGCCGCGCGCCGCGGTCGCCGACTATGATTCGGGCACGGAAACCATCACCCTCTACACCACCAGCCAGAACCCACATGTCACCCGGCTCGTGCTCTCCGCCTTCATCGGGCTCGCGCCCGAGCACAAGCTGCGCGTCATCGCCCCCGACGTCGGCGGCGGCTTCGGCTCGAAGATCTTCATCTACGCCGAAGAGACCGTCTGCGCCTGGGCGGCGAAGAAGATCGACCGCCCGGTCAAATGGACCGCGGACCGCGGCGAAGCATTCCTTTCCGACGCCCACGGTCGCGATCACGTCACCCACGCCGAGCTTGCGCTCGACGCCTCCGGCAGGATCACCGGCTTCCGCGTCCATACGATCGCGAATCTCGGCGCCTACATGTCGACCTTCTCGTCGTCGGTGCCGACCTATCTCTATGGACTCCTGCTGTCGGGCCAGTATGCGATTCCTGCGATCTACTGCGAGGTCGACGCGGTTTACACCAACACGGCGCCCGTCGACGCCTACCGCGGCGCGGGCCGTCCCGAGGCGACCTTTTTGGTCGAACGCATCGTCGAGATCGCCGCGCGTGAGACGGGCCGCGACTCTGCGGAGTTCCGTCGGCAGAACTTCATTACCTCGTTCCCGCATCAGACTCCGGTCATCCTCGCCTATGACGCCGGCGACTATCCCAAGGCGCTCGACCGGGCGCTCGCGCTCGCCGACTACAAGGGCGTCGGCGCGCGCAAGGCGGCCTCCGCCGCCAAGGGCAAGCTGCGCGGCGTTGGCATGTCGGCATATATCGAGGCCTGCGGCCTCGCGCCCTCGCAAGCGGTCGGCTCGCTCGGTGCCGGCGTGGGCTTATGGGAATCGGCGGAAGTGCGGGTCAACCCGGTCGGCACGGTCGAGGTCTTGACCGGGTGCCACAGCCACGGCCAGGGCCACGAGACGACCTACGCCCAGCTCGTCGCGTCGCGCCTCGGCATCCCGATCGACAACATCTCGATCGTCCATGGCGACACCGACAAGGTGCAGTTCGGCATGGGCACCTATGGATCGCGTTCGGGCTCGGTCGGCATGTCTGCGATCAACAAGGCGCTCGACAAGATCGAGGCCAAGGCCAAGAAGGTCGCCGGCCACGTGCTCGAAGCTTCCGAGCACGACATCGAGTTCAAGGACGGCAAGTTCACCGTCAAGGGCACCGACAAGTCGATCGATTTCGCCTCGGTCGCGTTGAACGCGTACACCGCCCACAAGTTCAACGGGCAGGAGCTCGAGCCGGGCTTGAAGGAAACCGCGTTCTGGGATCCGACCAACTTCACCTTCCCGGCCGGCGTCCACATCTGCGAGCTCGAAATCGACCCGCAGACCGGCGTGGTCACGATCGAGCGCTGGACCGCGGTGGACGACTTCGGCAAGCTCATCAATCCGATGATCGTCGAGGGCCAGGTGCACGGCGGCATCACCCAGGGCATCGGCCAGGCGCTGCTGGAAGGCGCGATCTACAACGACGACGGCCAGCTTCTCACGGCGAGCTACATGGACTACTGCATGCCGCGCGCCGACGACGTTCCGTCGTACACGATCGAGACGATCGAGACGGTCTGCCCGTCGAACCCGCTCGGCGTCAAGGGCTGCGGCGTGGCGGGCGCCATCGCCTCGCCGCCGGCGGTGATCAACGCGATCACCGACGCGCTCGGCCACGAGGAGATCGCCATGCCGGCGACGCCGCAGGTCGTCTGGCGGGCGGCGCAGAAGGCGCCCTTGAAGCGCGCCGCGGAATGATTCGAGCCAGAGGCGGCCCGCGCCATCTTCCCTGACCCCCATTCGGAGATTTCGCCTATGTACGCTTTCGAATACCATCGCCCGACGACGCTCTCCGCCGCGCTCGCCGACCTCGAAAAGGCGGAGGCCAAGGCGCTCGCCGGCGGCCAGACGCTGCTGCCGACGATGAAGCAGCGCCTCGCCTCGCCCTCCGCGCTGATCGAGCTCAGGGACGTGCCGGAACTGAAGGGCGTCGCGCGCGAGGGCGACGCTGTCGTCATCGGCGCCATCACGCGCCACATCGAGGTCTCTCAGAGCGCGGTCGTAAAGGCGGCGATCCCGGCGCTCGCCGCGCTCGCCGGCGGCATCGGCGATCCCCAGGGCCGCAACCGCGGCACGATCGGCGGCTCGCGCGCCAACAACGCCCCGGCGGCGGACTACCCGGCGGCCGCGCTCGCGCTCGGCGCGACGATCGTCACCAACAAGCGCCGGATCGCGGCCGACGACTATTTCACCGGCCTGTTCGAAACCGCGCTCGAGCCGGGCGAACTCATCACCAAGGTCAGCTTCCCGATCCCTGAGAAGGCGGCCTATGTGAAGTTCCCCAACCCCGCCTCGCGCTACGCGCTCGTCGGCGTGTTCGTCGCCAGGACCGCGGGCGGCGTCCGGGTCGCGGTGACCGGCGCCGGCGAGAACGGCGTGTTTCGCGTCCAGCCCTTTGAGGCCGCGCTGAAAGCGAATTTTTCCGCTTCCGCGCTCGACGGCCTTTCGGTTCCGGCCGACGGGCTCAACTCCGACATCCACGCCGACGCCGACTACCGGGCCCATCTGATCGGCGTGATGGCGAAGCGGGCGGTCGCCGCGGCCGGCTGAGCGCATGGTCGGCGGGGCGCCTCGGCCTTCCGGAGAGGCGCGCCGTCGCAGCCTTCGCACTTGGACATCGGGCCGAAAGCCGGATAAAGCCGTTCGCGCGGATCCCCTACGCGGGGCCATCTCGATGGGCTGGAGGACGGACACGGTTCTGATCCGCCCGGCCGGTCTGATGGAGCCTTCCTTGTCGACTGAATCAACGGGAATTCCGACCTCGATCGCCGACACGCAGGCTTTGCTTCAGCGCGCCAATTACGTCGCGGATCGATCGCTGGCGACCGTCCTCTTCCTCGCCCTCCGCCTCGGCCGGCCGCTGTTTCTCGAGGGCGAAGCCGGGGTCGGCAAGACGGAAATCGCCAAGGTGCTCGCCTCGACCCTCGACCGCAGGCTCATCCGCCTGCAATGCTACGAGGGCCTGGACCTGGCGACCGCCGTCTACGAGTGGAACTATCCGGCGCAGATGATGGCGATCCGCCTCTCCGAGGCGGCGGGAGAGCACGACAAGGAGCGGATCGAGCACGACGTCTTCTCCGAGCGCTATCTCATCAAGCGGCCGCTCCTGCAGGCGATGGAGCCCAGCGTGACCGGCGCGCCAGTGCTGCTGATCGACGAGATCGACCGGGCGGACGAAGCGTTCGAGGCCTTCCTCCTCGAAGTCCTGTCCGACTTTCAGGTGACCATCCCCGAGCTCGGGGTCATCAAGGCGCCGGAGCCGCCGGTCGTCGTCATCACGTCGAACCGAACGCGCGAGATCCACGACGCCCTGAAACGGCGCTGCCTCTATCATTGGGTCGGCTATCCCGACGCCGCGCGCGAGATGGCGATCGTGCGCGCCAAGGCGCCGCGCGCGCCGGAGCGGCTGACCCGGGAGCTCGTCGCCTTCGTCCAGCGCCTGCGCAAGCAGGACCTGTTCAAGTCGCCCGGCGTCGCCGAGACGCTCGACTGGGCGTCGGCGCTGACCGAACTCGACGCGCTCGCGCTCGATCCGACGCAGGTCTCGGACACGCTCGGCGTGCTGCTCAAGTATCAGGACGACATCGCCAAGATCGAAGGCGCGACGGCGCAGGTCCTGATCGAGGAGACCCGCGCCGAGCTGCGCCGGTCGGAGGCGGACTAGAGCAGGATGACTCTTGGACGAATCGCGGCATTCCCTCATCCGGCCGCTCACGCGGC
>NZ_JBKQOT010000198.1:0-4329 GCF_052145395.1 Roseiarcus sp. | reverse complement strand
TTCGCGACGGTGATGGCTGGTGGCCTAGATACTGCCGGCTTCGGAACGTAGTACATTCCACAGGCGCTCGCGATAAAGACCAAGATGCATACCGAAGTACGACTCATGGCCGTCCGTATAGCACATGAGGACGAGTTCCTGCTGGGCCGCATTCACGATGTCCTCCTCCGCCCGTGTGCGAGCGGCTCAGTCCTCTCTGCGCGATGCTGTGCGCAATACGGCGGTCGCGCCACCGAACTCGCTAGCGAACGCACGATAAAATGTCGCCATGCTGTTGAACCCCCAGCCAAAGGCGATGTCGATCACAGATCGGCCGGTTCCCGTCGCTCCGGCGATCGTGTCGCGGCACCTGAGCAACCGCTGGCGTAGAACGTATCGCGCGAAACTGCTGCCGCTTGGCTCAAACAGCCGATGCAACTGGCGCACCGAGATGCCGAGTGCGCCGGCGGCGCTGGCTGGGGTCAGTCCGGGATCGGCGAGATGCAGATCGACGTGGCGCTCGACCGCCGCGAATTGCGCCGACCGCAGCGACACCCGGCCCTGCTCGGCGCCCTCGTCGGAGGCCCCGCACGCCAGCGCCACCAGGCCGCAGAGGTTGCGCAGCACGGCTTCGCCGAGTTTGTCGGGCAGGAGCGGCGCCTGCGCCTTCGCCGCATCCACGGCTGTGCCGAGGAGCGAGCCGAGCGGCGAGGCGCCGGGCAGCCGAAACGGGCGCGCCAGTCGGCCCCCAGCCAGAAGCGGCGAGAGCGCTCCCTGCGGGATGACCAGCAACCCGAACGAGGCTGCGCCCTTCGATTCCGCGTCGAATCGCCATTCCGTCGAGCTCACGCAGAAATCGCCGGGCTCGTGAATGAGGTCGACCAGCGTGCTGCGCGGGGCGGCTCTCCAGATCAGCGGCCGCCGGAATCGGCGGATGAAGAACGCTTCGGTCTTGTCTCTGGCGACATCGGCGGCGGTGCGCCGAACCCTCTCGAGTCCCGTTTCGATATCGAGCAGCGCAAATTCGCCCGCAACTTGTCCGCCCGCTTCGGCGCGAAAGGCGCCGGGGTCCGGAATCTCGCCGGGCGTGATGCTATGGGCCTGCTTCGCGAAGTAATCGCACCAAAACCTTACGCGGTCGCGCGGCGGCAGGTCGTCCGTGGAAAAATGGACTTGCATGGCCATCCCTCCGGGCCGCCCAATACCCGAATAGAGTCACCCTTACAGCGACCGCATGGGTAAGGCGAGCCGCGACAGATCGCGTCGAGACGGTTTTGGCGCGGTCGTCCACTGCGAGTCTCTACCCGGAAACCGGCCCTATTGTCGCGACCGAGCTCCCCACGCGCACGATTGTCGTGGCGTGGACTTCGCCACGCTCGGCGCGACTTTGAGGTCGACGCCACCCATGCCGCTTGGCCTCGCTAATCATGAGGCGCACGCAACGCCATTAGAGCGGACGACGGCTGGTCAGCGCAAGGCCGCTCGGCCGCTTGGCTCCCTCCAGCCGGCGGGCGGGCGGCCATTCCGAGTATGGCTCTATCGATGGAGACCGGCGGCCTGACTCTCTCTTCCATGTTTCTAACCAAGGCGCCAACGGCTTTAGTTCCGATCGGCGCTGAATGAGACATAGCGCGGCGTTCCGTGAGACGACGATGACGATGAGCAGGCCTAATTGAGTGGCAACAGAAAGTGATGTCGAGGATCGCAATTTCTTTCAGGGAGCGTGATCATGCCTACAGTATCGTCAACATCGTCTTGGCGCGGCGTAGGCGCCACTTCAGCGTCCGCTGGTGCCGCCCTCGCTTATACCCGGCCCACTCACACGGGCGAGGGTAACGTGATCAACGTTTCGAAGGAAGCGGCCGCTCATCTCCGTCAACGTAACGCGATGACACGATACTCGGATCCGGAGACTACGACCAATCAAACCGAGATCCTGCGGCAAACGATGATCCAGTCGCTGCTTCGATATCGGGGTACGGGCCACGACCTGGAGTCGCCCGAACCAGAACTGGTGAGGTCATCACCTCTGTCGCACAGCGCACCAACCGTGTTCGTTGTCGACGAGGACGTTTCGGTGCGCAAATCCATTGAAGTGCTGGTCCTTAGAGCAGGCTGGCGGCCAGAGACCTATGGGTCTGGGCAGGAGTTCTTGCGCCGCCCACGCGTGCCTGTCCCAAGCTGTTTGATTCTCGACATTTCCCTTCCCGATCTCAGTGGCTTGGAGCTACAGAAATGTCTCGCAGTCGAGCGCCCCGACACGCCGATAATCTTCATGACCGGTCGGGGCGGTATTGCGATGACGGTTCAGGCCATGAAAGGCGGAGCTCTCGAGTTCTTGACCAAGCCCTTCGCGGACGACGTCTTGTTGAACGTCATGCGCAACGCCCTTGAGCTCAGCAAGATCGCGCTTCATGACGACGCTGAGATACGCGCGCTCCGAGACCGTCACGCGTCACTCAGTTGCCGGGAGCGGCAGGTGATGGCGTTAGTCGTCCGCGGCCTTTTGAACAAGCAGGTCGCCGACGAACTTGGGATCAGCGAGATTACCGTGAAGGCGCACCGAGGGCGGGTGATGCAAAAAATGGCGGCCAACTCCCTTCCCGCGCTGGTGATAATGGCAGCGAGACTTGGAATCTCGGTGCCAAAAGTCTGAGAGTTACCGCGTCAGACTGTCGAGATCGGACGTTCGAGTTGCTGGTGACAGTTTGCAGCGGGTCGGGCGCGAGTCTATGCGGCTTGACGAAGTGGCGGCGCTTCTCGTCGATGATCTCCCGTACCGAGTGTCCACTGACGAAACCGAGGCAACATAGACGAACGCCATTGCCGATCGCGGCGGCAAGCAAGGAGCGCGGGCGCCAACGGCTCTCAAGAGCCCGCGAGCCTGTCCGGCGCTGTCGCGCTTCACCGCGAAAAGGTCGCGAATCGCACACGGTGACGGAGAGGGAGAAGGTCAGCCCCCGATGGGCGAAGTTCCATGCGTTCGACAAGGACCGCCTGGACGCTCTGCGGTAGCGTCGAGGACGGCCAAGTCGAGCCCGCCGCACCCGATATGAGATCAGGGGAACTCGCGGAATTTAGCGCCTGACGTGCGGCGCAAGGCTGAGGTTGTGGTCGGCTGACATGGAATTATCCCCCCTGCAACTCAGCGGCCCGCTCTCCTAGAGTTTGCAAAAGCGATCGGCAGCAGGGACGCGACGTCGATGTCATCGACCTCGGTATCCTCGCCGCAATGTAGGCGGTGTAGGTAAGGCGCAGCGCGGGAAGGGCCCTCCCAGTTTCTCTGACCCGGCGAAACGACCTCTCTCAGCCATGAGGGGCCCGGTCCACCAACCTCGGATCGCTCTCCCAAAAACCAAAGTTCGAGCGCGCGCCGCTCGTCGTCCCGAATCACAGCCCCCGCCGCTTGCGCCGCTTCAAACGCAGCGCCCAACGAACCGAAGCGACCAATCTCCTGGTCTTCCGAACGGACGACGAAGTGGGGCGCATTTTGCGCAGGCACAATGGAGACACGGCGGGCCATACTTGGGTTTTCTCCGGCTGCTCGCCCGCAAATTGCGCCGGGGACGTGGTCTTACCCTCATGGGGACAGTAGTTGACACCGCTCCGGCGTGTTCTCGCTGCCTTAAGCGCTGGACGTATACCAAAGTTATCCACTAAGCCCAACCCCCACATAAGAGGAGATCAGAACGTGAACATATGGATTCATTGGACCTTTTACGACGGATGGGGTAACGTGTGCTGGCGACAAGGCGGGGATCGATCGGGACATCGATACTTATTGTCGGTTTACTAGGACGCAGCGGTTCAGCCCGCTGGCGAATGCGCTTTGCGGTAGGGGGAAAATTGATGGATCACGAGTCTCACATTGAGGCACAGCCACAGGCGCGGTTCTCGACACCCCAGCTGGAGAAACCGGGCGTTAGCGCCCATCGTATTTACACAGGCGCGGATGCAGAAAAAGACCGCACCATTGCGCTGGTCGAAAGCCGTCCGTTCCTGAGGGAGTGCATGGGGCGCAGCTTGCAATCGGCGTTCTCGGTTCCAGTCGTCACGTTTTCGTCGTTGTCGGAACTCGGGGAGCATCCTTGCGGCGCCTCGGCTGCTCTGGTCATCCTGTCCTTGATAGAGGTCAGCAGCGACACGTGGGCGAACGCGCTGAAGGACCTGGCGGAAGGCGTGTCGCGCCGCCCGATTGTCACCCTCGCCTCGACGAACGACGTCGAACTCGCCCGCGCCGCCATCCGACACGGCGCGAAAGGATACATTCCGCTCACGATGGGATTTGACATCGCGGTTGAGGCGATCCGTTTTGTTCTGGTCGGCGGGACGTATGTCCCAACGGACCAC
>NZ_JBKQOT010000197.1:0-2627 GCF_052145395.1 Roseiarcus sp. | reverse complement strand
GCCGACAGAAAGCCGCCCCGAATCATCCCCTGAAGACGAATCCAAAATCCCCCGCCACGCAACAACTTTCGCGGATCCTCGATGACTCGGGGTATAGCTCCGCGAGCACCGATTTCGCGTCGACGAGAAATGGCGTGTCGAGACCCTCTTTGAAGGATTCGTATATCGGTGACAACAACGAACGCGCGTCCCCGGCCTTACCTCGCCAAAGCCCGAGATCGAGCGCGGCCCGGAGACTCCAGAAGATGGCTTTCTGACGCTCCGCGATCACCAAAGCCTGCCGGTAACTCTTCTCGGCGCCGGCCTGATCGCCCAAAACAGCAAGAAGTGTTCCTCGTATGCGATGCGCCTCCGACTCGGCCCAGCGCTCGTGAGTCGACTCCATGACCGCGAATGCTTCAGCCAGCCGGTCCAGCCCCTCCTCGGCCCGACCCAGCTTGCCATAGACTTCTGTAAGGGTCAGCAACCGACGCCAGCGCTGCGCCACTGCTCAGCGAGGTGCTTTGAATGGCCGTCGAGAGCGCGGCGCTCAGACCGGAACAGTTCTGGGTCGCCGGAAGCATCGCCGGAGCGTTGCAGACGGCCCATGCGGTCTGCGCGCCAACCTGGGCCGCTTCCTGGACCTGCATGCTTCGGTATTCGTAGATGCCGAAATCGACCGCGTTGCCAAGGATCACAACGAGGACCATCGTCACGGCGGCGAATTCGACCGCCGCCGTTCCGCGATCGTCGCGGACGAAGCTGAGACGCGATTCGAACGCTGGCGTTCACATGACTTCCGGCAGTCGCTTCAAGTATCACATGCTGATATCTGCCTTCACGGCGCTCGAAAACGTTGCCGGAGGCCTGTGGAAGCGCGTCGCCTAAGCCGCGGCGCTCAGGGATCTTTCTTTCCCAGCCCGTGCAACGCCTGCGCGAGCCAAGTCGAAGCCTCCTTCAGCGCCTCGCCGCCTTTCCCAACAAGCACGCGCAGCTCCTCTTCCAGTTCCATGAGGCGCGAGGTCCCGCCGTCCGGCAGCGGCGGCAGGATGTGCGCGAAATAGGTATGGTCGAGGAGGCGGTGCAACAGGCGCTCGCCGAGGAACGGCTCGTCGTTGTTGAGGGTTCTGGCCGCCTTCATGAGGGTCCGGATATCGTATTGGGTCGGGCTGATGTCGGGAACCTGCTTGGGAAGGCCGAGCAGGCGATAGGCTGCTACGCGCCCGCTCCGCACCGAGCTCTCGACGGTGAAGACGACATCGTTGCTCGTCTCGACGAACTGGCCGACGAGCGCGAGATTGGCGCAGCCCTCGGGGACGATCCGCGGCCGGTCGCCGGCCGCGCGCGGCATGAACTGCGCAGTAATATAGGGCATCAGCGCGGTGCGAACTTTCGTGTTGGCTGCGACCTCGTCCAACTTGTCGGCGATGCCGAGGTGGAAGCACAGCTCCGCCAGGATTTCCCGGCCGGTGCAGGCCGGCATCGACTTCTTCACGAAATCGCCGTTCCGATCCATGAAGAGGGCGTAGGCCCATAGGACCAGGACGTCCTTCGGCTGGTTCGGGAAATGCGGCTGACGGTTGCAGGTGAAGCTGAGCAGCCAGCTCGAATCGGTGAAGGTGATGATGCCGCCTGTCACGGCCTTGCCCGAATAGGGATCATTGACCGCCAGCTCTTTCAGCTTATCGACGAGTGGCGACGGCTTGCAGGTGAGCGTGGCCGATTCCCAGATCGAACGGTCGACATCGCCGTAGAATTTCTCTGGCTTGCCGAAGGCCGGGGATTTCGCGGCGAGGTTGCGCCACAGCGTCCAGCCGCTCTCCGGACCGGGATTGCGGCGATCCACGGCGAGCGTCGGTACGGTGTCGAGATCGCCGTAGGCTGTCCCTTCGGTCATGGAGCCGGTGAGCGCGATGACGATGTCCTCGGGCCCGACCGGGATCGTCTCGCTCCTGCCGTCGCGCATGCAGAGAATCTTCGTTACGGTCTTTCGCTCGCCCTCGATCTCCACGGCAAGATCATGGACGCGCGTGCTGAATTGAGTCTGGACGCCCTTTTCGCTGAGCCAAGCGATCAGCGGCCGGACAAAGCTGTCGTACTGGTCATATTTCGGGAACACCAGCGACGACATGTCCTGCAAGCCGTCGATCAGGTCGAGGAAGCGGTGCATGTAGAGCTTCATTTCCAGAAGGCTGTGCCAGTTCTGGAAGGCAAACATGGTCCGCCAAAAGACCCAGAAATTGCTCTCAAGCAGGCCCTTTGAGAAATATTGCTCGACCGTCGTGTCGTCGAGCTCTTCCTTGCGCTTGAAAAGCAGGCGGGTCAGCTCCCATTGCTGCGATCGGCTCAGGCCGAAGGTCGAAAAATCCTTGATCTGACCCTGCCGGTGCATCAGGCGGGCCTTGGAATAGGTCGGGTCGTTGTCGTTGAGGAGCCGGTACTCGTCGAGGACGCTGTATCCCTCCGGCAGCTCCAGGGCAGGCACATCCTGGAAGACGTCCCAGAAGTTCTCATAGGTGAAGCACATCTCGCGCCCGCCGCGCATGATGTACCCGGTCTCGGCGTCGCCCGCCCCGTCGAGCGAACCGCCGGCGACATCGACGGAATCGAGGATGTACCGGCCAAAGCCCTGGGCGACAATCTCCGGC
>NZ_JBKQOT010000196.1:0-8137 GCF_052145395.1 Roseiarcus sp. | reverse complement strand
GCATCTCGGCCGTTCGCAAGGACGAGTCGGGACGCGACCGGCCGATCAACTCGATCTACATGATGTCGCATTCCGGGGCGCGCGGTTCGCCGACCCAGATGCGCCAGCTTGCGGCGATGCGCGGCCTGATGGCCAAGCCCTCGGGCGAGATCATCGAGAGCCCGATCAAGTCGAACTTCAAGGAAGGCCTGTCGGTGCTCGAGTACTTCAACTCGACCCACGGCGCCCGCAAGGGACTCGCGGACACCGCGCTCAAGACGGCGAACTCGGGTTATCTCACCCGGCGTCTGGTCGACGTCGCGCAGGACTCGATCATCACCATGCCCGATTGCGGCTCTGAGCGCGGCATCAGCATGCGTGCGATCATCGACGCCGGCACGGTGGTGGCCTCGCTCGCGACCCGCATCCTCGGCCGCACGGCGGCTGAGACGCTGCGCGACCTCGACGGAAACGTGATCATCGAGGCGGGCGAGATGATCGTCGAGGAGCGCATGCCGGCGATCAACGCCGCCGGCATCCAGGAGGTGAAGATCCGCTCGGTGCTGACCTGCGAGGCCAAGAACGGCGTCTGCGCGCTTTGCTACGGGCGCGACCTTGCTCGTGGCACGCCGGTGAACCTCGGCGAGGCGGTCGGCGTCATCGCGGCGCAGTCGATCGGCGAGCCGGGCACCCAGCTCACCATGCGCACCTTCCACATCGGCGGCGCGGCCCAACTCGCCGACCAGTCGTTCATCGAGTCGAACTTCGACGGCGAGGTGAAGATCCGCAACCGCAACATCGCCCGCAACGCGAACGGCGATCTGATGGCGATGGCGCGCAACGTCGCGGTCGTGATCACCGACAAGTCCGGGGTTGAGCGGGCGGTGCACCGCCTCCAATACGGCGCCCGCCTCAAGGTCGACGAGGGCGACAAGATCAAGCGCGGCCAGCGGATCGCCGAGTGGGATCCGTTCTCGCGTCCGATCCTCACCGAGATCGACGGCGTGATCGGCTTCGAGGACTTGGTCGACAACCTGTCGATGTCGGAGCAGGTCGACGAGGCGACGGGCATCGCCAAGCGTATCGTCACCGACTGGCGGTCCTCGGCGCGCACTGCCGGGCTGAAACCTGCGATCGTGATCAAGGGTCCGGACGGCAAGGTTCTCAAGCTGCCGCGCGGCGGCGACGCGCGCTACGCCCTGCCGGTCGAATCGATCCTCTCGTTCGAGCCGGGCTCGAGCGTGCGCGCGGGCGACGTCATCGCGCGCATCTCGATCAACAGCGCCAAGACCCGCGACATCACCGGCGGTCTGCCGAGGGTGGCGGAGCTGTTCGAGGCGCGCCGGCCGAAGGACCACGCGATCATCGCCGAGATTTCGGGCACGGTGCGGTTCGGGCGCGACTTCAAGAACAAGCAGCGCCTGTCCATCGAGCCGAGCGAGGAGGGCGTCGAGGCGGTCGAGTACCTGATCCCGAAATCGAAGCACATCCATCTGCAGGATGGCGACGTGATCGAAAAGGGCGAGTTCATCGTCGACGGCAATCCTGCGCCGCACGATATCCTCGCCATCAAGGGCGTCGAGGAGCTCGCGGCCTATCTCGTCAACGAGATCCAGGAGGTCTATCGACTCCAGGGCGTCAGCATCAACGACAAGCACATCGAGGTGATCGTGCGCCAGATGCTGCAGAAGGTCGACATCGTCGATCCGGGCGACACCGACTTCTTGAAGGACGAGCAGGTCGACAAGCTCGACCTCGACAGCGCCAACGAGGCGGCGCTCGCCGAGGGCAAGAAGCCTGCGGTCGGAATACCTGTGCTGCTCGGCATCACCAAGGCGAGCCTGCAGACGCGCTCCTTCATCTCGGCGGCCTCCTTCCAGGAGACCACCCGCGTCCTCACCGAGGCGGCGGTCAACGGCAAGGTCGACACGCTCGAGGGTCTGAAGGAGAACGTGATCGTCGGCCGTCTCATCCCGGCCGGCACGGGCGCGGCGATGGCCAAGATCCGCGCGATCGCCTCGATGCGCGACACGCTGATCCTGGCGCAGAAGGCCGAAGAGTCGGAGCAGCCGGCGGCGCTGCCGCTCGCGGCGCCGGCGACCGAAGGTCCGGCGCACCGCCGCGAGCGTTCGCGTTCGGCGGCGGAGTGAGGGCGGACGCCCAAGCAGAGCGAACCATACGGAAAGCCGCCATCGGGCGGCTTTCTTTTTGGCTTCGCTTCCGACCAACGAACGCTTCCGCGCCTTGCCGGAAGGCGGGGCGCCGCCCTATCCTGCGCCCGGAGCGAGCGCCTGAAGCGGGGCGCCGGATCCGCGCCGGAGGATGAGCCCGTCGGACACGGGCCGGGGTTCGCGCTCATCGGGCGAGATCGTCATGCCGCTTCCTCCCCGGCGATCCTATCCGAGATCCGGCTCGCGCGCTTGCGGGGAAGGGACGGCTCAGAAAAGGCGATTGCGCGAGGCCGAACCGCCAAGGCGTGTCGGCGCCCTTGGTGATGCCGATACGCCGCCCCGATGCGATGCGTTGGCCGCCCGCCGTGCGGCTCAACGCGAAAGGCGGTTGATCGAGCGACAGGCCGTTATGCGCCGCACGGGTGATCGCGAGCGCCTGACAAACGCGCCCGGGGCCGGCGCAGAGCTTCATGAGGTCGGCCAATCCTCTGCGCGCGGCCATGACCTCGATCCCGTCGGTCGGCTGGAGCGCGCGGATGAGAACCGCCGCGCCGGGCTCGGCGCCGCAGACGAAGTTGAGACACCAGTGAATTCCGTAGCTGTGATAGACATAGGCGTGGCCCGGCGGTCCGAACATCGCGCCGTTGGCCGCAGTCGGGCCCCGGAAGGAATGGGAGGCGGGATCGCTACGGTCGTAGGCCTCCGCCTCGACGATGAGGCCGCCGACGCCCTCGACCATCAGCCGCGCGCCGATCAGGTCGCGCGCGACCTCGACAGCGTTGCGGCGGAAGAAATCGACCGGGAGCGGCTGCGGGTCCGTGACAAAGGCGGCGAGAGGCGGCGTCATCGGCGTTCCCAAGTGGGCCGGCGGCCGGGCCTAGATGACCTCGTCCGGGGCGAGGGCGCAGGCGAGCGCGGGATCGGTTTCGATCTGGACGGTGGAGTGTCCGATGCGGAAACCGGAGGCGAACTCAGCCGCGAGCGCGTGCAGGAACGGGTCGCCCGGGTGGCCGTCCGGCATGATGAGGTGGCACGTGAGCGCCGTCTCGGTGGTGCTGATCGGCCAGACGTGCAGGTCCTGGATGGCCGCAACGCCGGGCCTCGCCGCGAGGAACTCGCGCACTTTCTGGGGATCGACGCCGGCGGGAACCGCGGCCATCGACATGCCGAGGGAGTCGCGTAAGAGCCCCCAGGTTCCCCACACGATCACGAGGTTGACCGCGAGGCTGGTCAGCGGATCGAGCCCGAGCCAGCCGGTCGCGAGGATGACGAGGCCCGCCACGACCACACCCGCCGACACGAGCGCGTCGGACGCCATGTGGAGGAAGGCGCCGCGCAGGTTGATGTCG
This sequence comes from Roseiarcus sp., assembly GCF_052145395.1. Lineage (NCBI taxonomy): Bacteria > Pseudomonadati > Pseudomonadota > Alphaproteobacteria > Hyphomicrobiales > Roseiarcaceae > Roseiarcus > Roseiarcus sp. The sequence continues at coordinate 4,638 of NZ_JBKQOT010000196.1, read as the reverse complement.
TCTTTCTGGCCCGAGGCGAACAGCCAGGCGGTGACGCCGTTGACGACGATACCGATGGCGGCGACGACCATGACGATCTTTCCGGCCACCGGTGCGGGGTTGGCGAGGCGCAGGATCGCCTCCCACGAGATCGCTCCGACGGTCAGAAGGAGGAAGACCGCGTTGAACAGGGCGGCGAGGATCGACGAGCCGCGCAGTCCATAGGTGAAGCGGGCCGAGGGCGCGCGCCTGACCAGCACGCTCGCAAGCCACGCGGCCGCGAGGCCCAGCACGTCGCCGAGATTGTGCCCGGCGTCGGAGAGCAGCGCGACCGAGCCGGCGATCAGGCCATAGAAGGCCTCGATCGCGACGAATCCGACATTGAGCGCGATGCCGATGGCGAAGGCCGCGCCGAAGCTCGCTGGCGCGTGCGCGTGAGTGTGGTCATGTCCGTGGCCGCCGTGATCGCGCTCGTGCCCGTCGTGGTCGTGCGAATGCCCGTTCTCGCTCAAGCCCGGCTCCTGGAGAGGAGGTTCATCACTTCCCGGCGACCGCGTCGTCCAGACGCGCGTCAAGGATCCCGCGAGGCTCGACATGGGCAATCGCCTCGACCGTGCCGGGCAGCAGCTTCTGCACCGCGAGCTCGGTCGCGTCGCCGATCGCGTGGCCGACGTCGACCGTCAGGCCCGGGTCGACTTCGAGGTGGTACTCGACAAAGGTGCGGTCGCCGGAAAACCGGGTCCGAAGGTCGTGGATATCGGCCACGCCGGCGCAGGCGCGCACTGTCTCCTTGATCCTTCGCCGGTCGTCGCTGGGCAACTCGCGATCGAGGAGCTGCTCGAGCGCCTCGCGCGCGATGCCGTAGGCGTTCCAGAGCATGTAGCCGGAGATAGCCAACGCAAAAGCCGGGTCCGCGCGGGTCCAGCCGGTGAGCTGCGTGACGGCGAGGGCGGCGAGCACGGCGGCGTTCACCGCAACGTCGGTCAGGTAATGCGCCCGGTCCGCCGCAATCGCCGTCGAGCCGGTCCGCGCAACGACCCAGCTCTGCAGCGTCACCAGTCCGCACGCGGCCACGAGGCTCCCGGCGATCAGGACGACGCCGACCTCGACCGAATCGAGCGCAACGGGAAAGACGAGGCGCTGCACCGACTGGAAGGCCAGGACGAAAGCGGCGCCAGCGAGAAAGGTCGCCTGGGTGAACGCGGCGACCGCCTCGCCCTTGCCGTGGCCGAACCGGTGATCCCGATCTGGCGGCCTCTGCGCATAGCGGACGCCGACCAGGGTGACGAAGCTCGCGCCGGCGTCGACCAGCGAATCGACCGCCGAAGCCATCAGGGCCATCGACCCTGTCAGGAGCCAGCCTCCGAGCTTCACCGCCGTCAGCACGAAAGCGGACGTCAAGGTGACGCGCGCGGACAGGTTGTTGAGCCGCTGCGACCAGGCGGCGTCTTCGGGGCTTAGAGCGGGCCTTCTCATGGACCTCGCCGGCGCTGGGTCGCGCCGGCCTTCTCGGTTTGGCGGCCGGACTCAAAGCAGGCCGGCCGGCCGTTGGCAAGAACGCTCGTGTTACGGGCAGGCGTCCCAGAAGCCCTGACGGCGGCTGGGGTCGGTGTAGTACCAGCACAGGCCTTGCTGCGGCGGGGCGCCGGCCCAGGACGCCGCGGCGGCCGCCGTGACGAAGCCGATCGCCGCGCCGGCTGCGATGGCGCCGCCGGGGTTCCACCGGTACCAGCCCGGACGGCCGACCCACACCGTGCGCGGCGCGACCACCACGGCGCCTCGACCGACCGGGGGCCTGTTGCCGGGGCGATGGACCGGCGGACGGGCGCCGGGCCGGTTCACGGGCAGACGATAGCCGGGGCGATGGCCGGGCGGCCGATGGACGGGCGGTCTCGCGCCTCCGGGCCGATGGACCGGGCGATGGACGTTTCCGGGCCGATTGACCTGGCGGTGCGCGCCCCCGGGCCGGCCGCCGCGATGGCCGCCGCCGCCGTGACGCACGGCCCTGACCTGCGTCAAGAGTCCGTCCGTCACGTGCCCCGTCGGCGGCGTCCCGCTGACGATCTCCACCGCCTCGACCGGCGGCGCGCTGAACCCGATGAGCGCGAGCGCGAACATGGCGCCTCGGACGCCTCCCATGAAACCCATCACGTCACCCGTGTGCTTCGATCCGCGCTCGGCGGACCGCCGACGCCGCGCCTTTCGGCGTCCAAACTTCGTCGAGCCGAGAATCCACGAGGCGGGGGGACTTTGCAAGGATGGAGCGTGGCGACGATCGCGAGCAGGGCGCCGAAGTCCTCAGGACAAGAGCCCCAGCCTCTTGAGAAATCGATCGTATTCTCGTCAGGCGTCAGAAACGCTATAAGCGTCTGGGCCCCACTAACAATCCCCAGAGGGAAAGCGTCGTAACCCAATGTAACTGCGTAATATGTTGGATTGTCAATTGCAATCATGCCTGCCGGACCACTCTCGCGAGAACGGAATCGCGAGTCGCTTAGGGAGGGTTCCCCAGGTCGCAAAATATGAGATGGCGTTGCCCAACCTGCTGTTCATGAAGCAGAAGGCGGGAGCGTTTGGCCTGTCCCGCGGCGGCACGATCGTCGACGAGATCGTGCTCCACGGGACTGAGAGCTTGGGCACGGAGACGCAGAGCCTCGACTACCTGTCTAGCGCCAACAAGGACAATCACTCGACCCATTACTGGATCGGCAGAACCCAGGGCCTGCTCTATTCGATCACGCCCGAAGAAAAGCTGACGTATCACGCCGGAAATCCGAAAAAGCATCCGACAGTGAAGGACCACAATCCCCGATCGATCGGGATCGAGATGTATCAGATCGATCCCGCAAAGGCACGCAAGGCGGGGGGCAAACCCGACTTTAGCGACTGGCAATACGATACAGTCGTGCAGCTGGTCTACGACATCTGCTATCGGCGTAAAATCAAGCGCAGCATGGTTGTGGCGCACGGCGCGATCAATCCGATCGACCGGGCTGATCCCCAAGGCTTCGATTGGGACCGGTTCAAGGAGGGGCTCTATTTCCTGTCGTTCCGGATGGGTGCCGCTATGGGCGCTGACTACTTCCTCCTGGACTGACCCGGACCGCCGGGCGATCAGGCGATCAACGCCAAGCGAACCTCGGAAATCCCCGATTGCGCCGTGAGCGCAGAGATTCGAACCCAACAAGAATCAGAGTCTTTCAATCAATCCGCCTCAAGCGGAAATTCGCGACCTCACCGACTTAGCGCTTGATTATCGCTGGCATAGGTCCCCAGGCTGCACACCCCTGCGCCCGCGATGGAATCGCCATGTGGTCTCGCCTGCTCGCCCTCGCTTTGCTCCTCACGCCCGCCTCGGCGCTGGCCGGCGTCAAGGAGAAGGTCGCGATCCTTGCTCCGTCGGCGTTGGTGCTCGTCGTCGACGCCCAGGGCGACGAGTTGGTGGCCCAGAATGCGGATCAGCCCTTCGTCCCAGCCTCGGTCACCAAGATCGTGACGGCCTGGCTGGCGATGGAGACCTTGGGCGGCGACTACCGCTTCGAGACCCGCTTCTACCTCGACGACAAGCGGGTGCTCTACGTGCGCGGAGGCGGCGATCCTTTCCTGATCTCGGAGGAGCTGGCCGGGCTCGCGACCGAGCTCGTCGCAGCGGTCGGTAAGGCGCCGATCACCGGCATCGTGCTCGACGCGAGCTACTATCCGTCAAGCCTCCGCATCCCGGGCATCGAGGACACCGACGAGGCCTACAATGCGCTAAACTCCGCGCTGGCGGTGAATTTCAACACCGTGTACGCCGTGCGCAGCGGCAATATCGTGCGTTCCGGCGAGAAGCAGACCCCGATCACTCCGCTCGCGATCGCCCAGTTCCGGGCGCAGGGCCCGAACGGAAGCGGTCGCATCAGCCTAAGCCAGGACCCCGCGGTGAGCCTCCAGTATGCCGGAGAGCTGATCGCCGCCTTCATCGAGCGGGCCGGCGGCAGCGTGAACGGCAAGATCTCGAGCGGAGCGGTCCCGCAGGGACTGGCGCCGGTCTATGTCCATCGGCAGTCGCGCACGCTTTCGGAGATTCTCGTCGAGCTGCTCCGCGCCTCGAACAACTACATCGCCAACCAGGTCTTCTTGGAGATCGGCGGCCAGCGCCTGGGCGGCCCCGTCAGCCTGGAAAAATCGCTCGAGGTCGCGAACGCAATGCTCGCCGCAAACGGCCTCGCTCCGGACATCCATCTCGAGGAGGGCTCGGGCATCAGCCGCGACAACCGCTTCACCGCCCGGGGCCTCTCCAAAGTGCTCGGGCTGTTCGCGCCCCATGCCGACCTGCTTCGCGGCCATGACGGCGGCATGGACAAGACCGGCACCATGGAGGGGATTCGCACGCTCGCCGGCTACGCCGACACGTCAAGCCATGGGCGGGTCCGTTTCGTGATCTCGCTCGCGGGCGACGACGGCGCAATGCGGTTCCGGCTGCTGCGGGCGATCGAGTCCGGGCTGTAGCCGGGGCGGCGCGGGCGATCCGAAAGCCTCGGCGCCACGACGGGGGAGCCTTTCGCCTTGGCGCCCCCCTCGAGAGGACGCGACAAAGGGCCGCGGGTCGGTAATTGCCCTTGTGCTCTTGGCAAATAACGGCTAGCAAGTTTTGTAATTAGCGCCGCTAGCCATGAC
>NZ_JBKQOT010000195.1:0-2978 GCF_052145395.1 Roseiarcus sp. | reverse complement strand
GCCTTGTCGTCGGTCCCGGACCATGCCCTTGCACATTTGTACTTTGGATTTGTCGAGATACTCACCAAGCGCGCCGCGGAGGGCGTCGCCGAATGTGAATATGCGTTGACGTTGGATCGAAATCTCGCCTTCGCCCATGCCTTTATCGGTCTTGGAAAGATTCTTATCGGTCGCGCCGAAGAATCAGAGGCTCACGTTGTCGAGGCCTTGCGCCTCAGTCCGCGCGATACGTTGGCATACGTCTGGATGACTTACGCGGGCATGGCGAAGAACCAGCTTGGCAGTTGGGAGCAGGCGGTCGCGTGGTTTCGGCGGGCGATCGAGGCCAACCGAAATTTTCCGCTTGCATATTTTCACTTGGTCGCCGCGCTCGCGCAGCTTGATCGACTTGATGAGACGCATTCCGCAGTCAAGGCCGGCCTCGCGCTCAACCCCGACTTCACTCTTTCCCGCGCCCGCGCCGCCTGGACGGCGCAGAGCGACGACCCGACTTATCTAGCCGGGCTTGAGCCTGTTTTTGAAGGCATGCGCAAGGCCGGGGTCCCCGAGCAATGACCGCGGCCCGCCGCCTCGCCGCGATCCTCGCCGCCGACGTCGTCGGCTACTCGCGACTCATGGGCGAGGACGAGGCGGGGACGGCGCTTGGCGTTCGGGAGCATCGCGAGGCGGCGCGCCCAATCATAGCAAGCCTCGGCGGGCGCATCGTCAAGACGACGGGCGACGGCCTGCTGTTGGAGTTTCCGTCGGTCGTCGCCGCCGTCGAATGCGCGATTGCGATCCAGAAGCTGATGGTCGAGCGCAACGCCGGGACGGCCAAATCCAAGCGCGTCGTCTACCGCATCGGCGTCAATCTCGGCGACGTGCTGGTCGAGGGCGACGACATTCTCGGCGACGGCGTCAACATCGCGGCGCGGCTGGAGGGGATTTGCGAGCCGGGCGGCATTTTGATCTCGGGCGCGGCCTATGACCACGTGCGCGGCAAGATCGATGCGGATTTCGTCGATCTCGGCGACCAGGACCTCAAGAACATCGCGCGGCCGGTGCGTGTCTATGCGGTCAGGACGGGCTCGGAACGCCCTGCGCCCACGCCGTCCCCCTCCGAGGCGAACAGGCAACGGCCACCGCGCCTCTCGATGGTGGTCCTGCCCTTCGCCAATATCGGCGGCGATCCGGAGCAGGATCATTTTGTCGACGGGGTCACGGAGAGCCTGACGACCGACCTTTCACGCATTCGCGGCTCGTTCGTGATCGGGCGCAACACCGCATTCACCTACAAGGGCAAGGCCGTCGATCTGAAGCAGATCGGGCGCGAGCTGAACGTCCGCTATGTGCTGGAGGGCAGCATCCAGCGCGGCGGAACCCGCATGCGCGTCAACGTTCAGCTCATCGACGCCGAGACGGGCAATCATCTCTGGGCCGAGCGGTTCGACAAGCCTCTCGCCGATCTCTTCGACATGCAGGACGAAATCGTCGCGCGCCTGGCAAACGCGCTCAACACCCAGCTCGTCGCCGCCGAGGCGCAGCGCGCGGAACAGGCGCCGAATCCCGATTCGATGGACCTCTATTTTCAGGGGAGGGCTTGGCTCAACAAGGGTACGACCCCTGCCATTTTCGCGGAAGCGCTTCGCTTTTTCGATCGCGCTCTATCGGCCGATCCCAACAACGTCGACGCGCTCAATGGATCGGCGGCAGCGGACGCGATCGCAGGCGCAAGCGCCTTTGTCGCCAATCCCATGGCGGCCTTCGCGGAGGCCGAAGCGAGATTGTCCAAAGCCCTAACGTTGGTCCCAGACCATCCACGTGCACATATGTACTTGGGACTTGTCGAAATATGGACGAAGCGCGCTGTGCAGGGCATCGCCGAATGCGAGCATGCGTTGGCGCTGGATCGAAATCTCGCCAGCGCCCATCACTTTATCGGACTTGGAAAGATTATTGTCGGTCGCGCCGCGGAAACCGAGGCTCACATTAGCGAGGCCCTGCGGCTCAGTCCGCGCGATACGTTGACTTATGTTTGGGTGAGCCACGCGGGCCTAGCGAAGCTCCACCTCGGAAGCTACGAGCAGGCAGTCGGGTGGTGTCGGCGGGCGATCGAGGCCAACCGAAATTATCCGCAGCCGCATTTTGTGTTGGGGGCCGCGTTGGCGCGGCTTGGTCGTCTGGACGAGGCGCATTCCGCAGTCAAGGCCGGCCTCGCGCTCAACCCGGTCTTTACGGTCTCCCGCGCCGGCACGCTCTGGACGGCGACGAGCGACGATCCGACGTACCTTGCCCAGCTCGAGCCCATTCTCGAAGGCCTGCGCAAGGCCGGGGTCCCCGAGTGATGAGGGTTAGGAAAGCGGCGTAGGTCAGTGTGGAGGTTCGTGAATCGCATTAAGGTCATTGCGTCGGTTGAACGTCGCCGCCGTCGGCGCGTCGGTTGCCTGCGCTGCCGCATGGGCTTTGGCGATCTCCGTCGCCATAGATTGTCGACTTCAAAAGTCGAGGAGGAATCGTGGATGATTTTCTGACCTTGGAGAACCGACATACCGGAGAAATTTTGCGGATGCGTCGAGAGCGCGACGCCGAGGGACAGGTCGTATTGGCGCTCGATGGCTCGCTGCCTCCGCACATGAATGGGCCGCCGCCTCATGTGCATTTCCAACAGCGGGAGGAAGGGAGGGTGAGGTCGGGATCTCTTGGCGTCCAGGTCGGAAGTGAAAAGTCTGTTGTGCCCGCAGGAGGGACTGCGGCCTTTCCCCAAGGCGTCGTCCATACTTGGTGGAACGCTGGGGACGATCCAGTAGAGATTAGCGGGCATGCGATTCCGGCTGCGGACTTGGATCGCTACCTCCAGGCGGTATTTGCTGTCTTGAACGCAAGTGCATCAGGTAGGCCGTCGCTCTTCTACATGGCTCATATTGCCCTTCGGCATCGGCACACACAGGGGTTCATGACGCCCCCCTTGCCGATTCAGCAGATCGTTTTTCCGCTGGTTC
>NZ_JBKQOT010000194.1:0-3730 GCF_052145395.1 Roseiarcus sp. | reverse complement strand
CGCCCTTCGTCGCCGCCAAGGTTAAGAGAGCTTGACCTGGCGCCATACTTTTTCAGCCGCCTCGAGAGTTGAAACTTCGTCAGCGGCCTGCCGTTTTTCCACTCGGCCCAGGGGCGCCCTTCCAAGCCGATCAAATAGTTGGTCAGGGTCTCGCTCGAGAGCTGGTCAGCCCCTTCGCTCGTGAACGCATCGCGGACGTCGGACAGCAATATCGTGTCGATGTCGTCGTCCTTGCTTGCCGCTAGATCCTCCCGCGATAGAGCCAGGGCGGTCGTTCTGGCTCGCTGGGGCCACTCGCCGCCCGCGAGGTCGGCGATGGCGACAAGAGGCTCCCACGCATCAGCGGCGCGGTCATTAAGGCCGCCCGGCATTCTGGGTTCGGCGGCGCGCAGCGCTTCGAAATTGTCCTGCGCCAACCGAACGAGCTTGCGTGCGACCTCCTTGAGGTCCGCGCCGTCTCGACGACGAAGTCGCTTGACCGTTTCGGTTTTGAGCTTGCGCTTCATCTCAATTTCGATCGAGCGGTCGCGGACAGTTTCAGGAAGTTCTCCGATGCCGGCCAGCGCCAGGGCACACCATGTCGAGAACTCGCGCGGTTCGTATCCGCCGTCGCGTGTCGGCACGTTCATGGTGACGGTCGCGAAGTCCCGATTGAACCCAGAGTTCATTAACCCACGAAGTGCTTGCCCCATTTCCTTGTCGCGACCCATCAGAGCATCCATTTCGTCGATGAGCATCGTCGGGCCATGCAACTCGATTATTCGAAGCAGAGCTGAAGGAGTGATGCCCGACGCCCCACGAGGTCTGGCGACAACCCGGGCGAGTGCACTGAAGAGCGTCGTTTTCCCTGACCTCTTTTGCGGGGATTTGACGACGAGGCGAGGGGAGACGTCGAAGGCGTCATGAACGTGGGTAAACGCGGCCCACAGCGCGATGGCGTCCGCTTGCGCTGAACTCAGAATCACGTAGCCGCGAAGCGCCTGCACGAGTTCGTCGAGCATCGCTGCGCCATCCACGGAGTGCGGCCACGGCTCGATGACGGGGAAGGTGATCGCACGGCCTTGACCGGGGTCGTCCGGCAGCCGCTTAGCCTTCACGAGGCTGTCGAGAATCCCAACCGGAATATGAAGTTCCTTCGCCGCAGCAGCACGAGCAACCGCATATTTGATCTGGGTGAGCGCGCTCAATTCGGCAACGCGGCGCTCGAGGGCGGCTTCGTCGGGAGTCGGCCTAGCGTCCGCAGCCTTGGGGAAGGTGGTCATCACCGGCTTCGCTAGGGCGAGGGCGGCGCGCCGCAGCGCCGCAGGGTCGGACCATTCAGAGATAGCATCGGCTGCGTCCCAGCCGATCGGCTCGAAATTTGAGCCGCGACCGCCCCCGTCAATCGCCACGAGTGCGTCGGCTTCGATGATGCTGACTTCGCAGCCCAGTTTGGTCAGGGTCGCCGCAACCTCGTTGGCGTAGTTCGCGCCCGTTTCGTCATTGTCCGGCCAGACCGTCACCGTGCGGCCGGAGAGGGGCGACCAGTCCGACTTGGCCGCCGCTTGCGAGCCGCCGGATGAGGTTACAGCGGCATGATCGGCGAAGATCTTGGCCACCGCATCCGCGGCCTTCTCGCTCTCGCAGACGATTACAGGCGCGTCAGGACGGGACGCGAGCCGGTCGAGGCCGTACAGCGGCCTCGGCGCGGGAATGGCCTTCCAGCGCCAACGCAGGCCCTTGGAATCGCGCCAAAGCGCCAGGGGCCAGAATTCCTTGCGCCCGTCGGGAAAGTCGAAGCGCGAGATACGGCAAAGCTCCGCGCCACTGGCGTCACGATAGATCGATGTCGCCGTGGGCTCGCCGTGCTTGACATGCCGTGTCGGCGGCGGTGGCGCGTCGGCTGGAACAGGCGACACAAGCTCGCCGCCATTGGGTGCTCGCGCGGCGATGGCTGGCCCGGCCGCAATTTCCTCCGGCGTGAGGGGCAAGTATCTGTCGAGGGCGTCACCCATGGCGACGCCCCTCGGTTTCGAGGCCGAGCATTCGCGCCAAAAGCCGCGCCGCCTCCACTTGGGAAATGTCGGCGAGGTATGCGACCAACGACAAGGGATCGCGACCCTTGTCGCCCTTCGCAAAGTCCGCCCATTTGCCGTTGTACCGGTTGACCTTGAAGGAACCGAGATCGCGGTCAGCGCGGCGAGGGTTGAGCGCGACGATCTCTTTGCCGACCCGCTTCCCGCCGGGCAGGATGCGCGCCAAGACCGCGGGGAAGGCCGCCAGAGCCGCTCGGTTGATCTCGGCGAAGTCGATAGGACCGTTCATCCGAAGGCCCTCCCGAGGCTCGATATCTCGGCCAGAACGTGCTCCGCAACGTCGCGCGCCGTGCTTTGCGCTAAAGGGTCAACGGGATTATTGTTGTCATCGAGCTGGCCGCCAAACCGCTCAATTTGAGGGTCGCCGTCTGCACATGCGGAGTCGGCCCTCGCGATTTCCGAGAGTCGCATCGCTCACGCGCCTTCAGAGACCAACCGATCGATCTCGGTTTCGGGAACGAGCGTCCTTGAGCCGATGTGAATGAACCGAATGCGGCCGTGGGCCGCCAACCTATAAATCGTCGACCGGCTAATCCCTAGGATGCAGCAGGCCTCGGGAATGCGGCGTAGCTTCGGAGCGCCGCGCGGGTCGGCCTTCGGTTTCCTGCCTGTGACGTTCCCCTGAACCACACCCATGTCGAACCACCTCGTTTGAGATGGTTCCCTATTGACCGCACTTTTCCGCCCTTGTCCAAATGAGCAATCGCGCAGTATTACGCGGAGGGCTCGGCGCGATTCTTCCTTGGCCCCTTCGGGCCCGGAGTGCTTGATCCTCCGAGCGATTTGAGCATCGCGCGGATTTTTTCGCGCGGCTCAATCACGCCGCGCTCCCGCGCGATTTTTACCGCCTCGACTTGCGTCAGGTTAGGGTTGTCCTGCAACAAATCGCGCACCACGGCCTCAAGGGTGGGGTGGTCTCCCTCGCTTGCTTTCGCAGGAAAGACGCTCAGAAGCTCTTTGACGGGAACCAATATGTTGCGGAACGCCACCCCCATTTCGGCTTTCGGGCAGAGGCCGTCGAAAAAATATCCGGCTGCGGGATGAGAGCCGCACACCTTCAGATCGCACCACTCCTCCGGGCGGATAAGGCGGCGAATTCGCTCCTGCTGGCTAATCCCGGTTGAAGCGATCTTGTGTGTTTCATGCGCCGCCCAAAGGTCCTTGACAGCTGTCCTCGGATCGACGCTGTAGCCCTCGTATCGGCTGTAGTCCTCAGGTCGCTTTAGGGGCCCCAGCGTCCATCCTCCGGGATACGATTCGCGCCAACCTGTATGATCCTCCCACCACTCGGGCCACGCCTCGCGCACTTCTCCGACGTCTCGTCGAGACGCAATCCAGATCAGCGCCATACAGAGCGTCCAATTCAGCTCCTTCAGCGGGTCGTAATTGGCGGGGTCCGGTTTTTCGGCGAATGCAGGCGAACCGAGGCGCTTGGCCCAGTCCTCGGCCCGATCGGGCGTCCACTCCCCCTTCAGAACCAGGCCGAGAACGTCGGCTCTAGTGGCTCACGTCATTGCTTTTGCTGGCGTTGTCTGAATCTGTGCTGTCGCGATCGAGCGATGGAGATTGATTCGTGGCCAGCACAGAGGTTGCCGTCAAGAAATACGTGGTCAGGCTGAGTGGGGAGGAACGGGCTCGGCTCGAGGAGTTTATCG
>NZ_JBKQOT010000193.1:0-5104 GCF_052145395.1 Roseiarcus sp. | reverse complement strand
ACCAAGTTCCTCATCGAGGAGGTCAAACGCGACGCCGCCGATCCCAATTCGTCGCACGATTTCGGCAAGGACGTCATACCCAATGTCGTCGCCAAGGGCCAAGCGGTCGCGCATCATTTCTCGCAATCCTGCGTCGTCACCAACGAGGAGTCGGTGATCTACTGGCGCGACGTCGGGACGGTCGACGCCTATTGGGCGGCCAACATCGCCTTGACCGAGATCGTCCCCGATCTCGATCTCTACGATCGCGCCTGGCCGATCTGGACCTAGGGCGAGATCACGCCGCCCGCCAAGTTCGTCCACAACATCGACGGCCGGCGCGGCGTCGCATTTTCGTCGCTGGTATCGGGAGGCTGCGTCATTTCCGGCGCGACGATTTCGCGGTCGCTGCTATTCACCGGCGTGGGGGCGCATTCCTATGCGACCGTCCATGAGACGGTCGCGCTGCCCTATTCGCACATCGGCCGGGGCGCCCGCCTCCGAAAAGCGGTGATCGACTCCGGCGTCATAATCCCCGATGGTCTGGTCGTCGGCGAGGACCCGGAACTCGACGCCAAGCGTTTCCGGCGTACGGAGAACGGCGTCACTCTGATCACTCAACCCATGCTCGACAAGCTTGGCCAATGACGGATCTCGTCGCAACGCGCTTCCAAACTTATCCATTGGTTCACATCACCTCGTCGGCGCCCTCGATTCCAGCTCGCCCTGGGGCGAGAACTCCCGTTGCTGAGCCCTTCGCGGTCGTCAGACCGCGATCAGCCGGTCGTCGTATCGGCCGCACCTGGTCATGCGCGCGAAGACGATACGCGCGACCTTGTTGGCGAGCGCGCCACCGCAGTCAGCTTGAACTTGTATTTGACCATCTTGCGATCGAGCATCCCGCCTGCCAACAGACGCAGGACGTCATTATGGCCTTTGCTGTCAATCAGCGATGAGATCTGATCTCGCTGAAGCAGGTCATTTCAAATGGCTATCGCGCCGATCGGCGTCGGGACCCCCCGCCGATTTACACAACCGCGCCGAAAAGGCCGCCGGCGCCTGCCGTGACGCCCGTCGTGAGCGCGCCCCAGAACGCGAACCGCAAAGCGCTTGGCGCGATCCGTGCCCCGCCCGTCCACGCCGCCAGCGCCCCGAGCGCCGCCAGCACCAAGAGTGAAGCGACCGCAGAGACTCGTCTCCGGGGCCAAAGCGGTCACGATCAGAGACGTGGCCGCTCCAATGGTGAGACTCGCGCCCGAAGCTAGCGCGGCCTGGATCGGTCGGGCTTCGAGCGTCGTCGTGAAGCCCAGTTCGTCACGTGCGTGCGCCAAGGCCGTCATGGGCCATGAGTTGGTCGGCGACCGTCTTCGTGAGCGCGGGATCGAGACCGCGGTGGACGTATATTGCCGCCAACTCCTCGTGTTCGCCTTTTTCGTTTATTCGAAGCTCCGTTCGTTCGAGCGCGAGGTCGGCATGCTCGGTTCCTTCTGAGAGTGCACCGACACATATTCACCCGCGGCCATGGACATCGCGCCGGCGACAAGCGCGGCCAACCCCGCGATCAGAACATTGCTGCGTCCGCCGTGCGCCGCAGCCACGCCCATGACGAGGCTTGCCCTCGACAGGAGACCTTCACCCCTGGCGCCGTCGCGCGCAGCCAACCGGCTCGTCTGGCGCGGTGTCGTTCCACCTGGCCCATTTGCATGCATCGGCTCGCAATGGCTTTCGAACTTCAAAGCGCGGCTCGAAAGAAGATAAAGAAGATATGGTCATCGGCTCGACGCCGTTGCTCAGCTTATCTCGCGAGCGATTTGGCTGGCGCCCCTGTCTGCGTGAGGCCGAGACAAGTTAGCTTCGACCGGAAATCGGCTTCCGACGGGGAGGCGTCTCCCGCTTCACGGCGTCAGGGGCAATGTGACAGCATGTCTTGGACCCGCCCATGAGCCACGGCCTTCGGCGCTTGAGCCGTCGCGAGTAGGAATGCGCATTAACCCTTGGCTGATCGCCCTCCTGGTCTCAGTCGCCACGTTCATGGAGGTGCTCGACACCACCATCGCCAACGTCGCGCTGACCTATATTTCCGGCAGCCTCGCGGTAGGTCCAGCGGAAGCCGCCTGGACCATTACCAGCTACCTCGTCGCCAACTCCGTGGCGCTCTGCGCGAGCAGTTGGCTGGCGGCGAGATTCGGGCGGCGCAACTTCTTTCTAGCCTGCGTCGGTCTGTTCACCCTGGGCTCAATCCTATGCGGCCTGTCCTGGAACCTCGAGTCGTTATTGTTCTTTCGCGTTCTTCAAGGACTTGCCGGAGGCGGAATGACCCCGGTAGCCCAATCCATCTTGGCAGATACATTCCCGCCGGAGAAGCGCGGACAGGCCTTCGCGCTTTACGGCATCGCCGTCGTCGTCGCGCCCATCGTGGGGCCTATGCTCGGCGGCTATCTCAGCGACAACTACTCCTGGCATTGGTGCTTCCTGATCAACGGACCGATCGGAGTGATTCTGTTCGTTCTGACCTATGTGTTCATTCCGGAAACTCCGAAAGCGCGGGCTGACCGCATCGAGACGGGCCGACGGGCGCCTCCGTTCGACCTGGTCGGCTTCCTGCTCGTCACGACGTTCCTGGGCTCGCTGGAGGTCGTGCTTGACAAGGGCCAGGAGGATGATTGGTTCGGCTCCTCGTTCATCGTCCTCTTCGCCTCCCTTTCCGTCGGCGCGCTGTTGCTGTTCGTGCCATGGGCGCTTCTGAGGAGAAATCCGGTCATCGATGTGCGCATGCTGGCGAGCCGCCAATTCGGCGCGTGCTTCATCGTCATGCTCGGGGTCGGGGCGATTGTTGTCGCCACGACACAGATCGTGCCGCAGATCCTGCAAGACAACTACGGGTACACCGCCTTGCTCGCGGGAGAAGCGCTTTCGCCCGGCGGCCTCGTGACCATGGTGATGATGATCGTCGTGGGCCCGGTCGGTTTAGTCCAGCCGAAATATCTCATCGCGTTCGGCGCGGTAGTCGTCGGTTATGGCATGTATATGATGACAAGCCTGCCCGCGACCTCGACGTTCGACTATTTCGCGCTGTCGAAGATGGTCCTGGGGGTCGGGCTCCCATTCATCTTCATTCCGATCACGGTGGCGTCCTACGACGGGATCGCCGCCGGGAAAACCGACCAAGCCTCCGCGCTCATCAACCTGGCGCGCAATTTCGGCGGCTCGATTGGAGTTTCGCTATCGCAGACGGTGCTCGCCCAGCGCGAGCAATTCCACCAATCGCGGCTCGGGGAGCATGTCGGCGTTTGGAATCCGATCTATGGTCAGACGCTGAGCGGTGCCCAAGCCTTTTTCGCCGCGCGGCCGCTGAACGGAGGCGGCGCGGCGCAAACGGCTTTCGATTGGATTGGCCAGACCGTTCAAACGCAAGCCAGTTATCTCAGTTATGTCGACGTGTTCCTGGTGCTGAGCGTCCTGTCTTTGGCGTTGGCGCCGTTGGCGCTCACGCTGCGCGCGGTCCGGTTGGAGCGCTCAAAGCGGGGCGCGAATTGAAGTGGGAGCGACAACCTTGGCGGAAATTCACCTGACGGACCCCCGCCTGCGCGACGAAACCCGCGACCCGCCGCGAGAGGCGCCGGCGGAATTGACAGTCGAGAAGCCTCGCGGTACGCCCCTGCCGGGCGCGCTCGGGGTCCTTCGTCGCAATCCCATCAAGGCGGTCGTCGGGGCGATCGCGGTCGTCGCCGCGCTCGCCGCCGGCGTTGTCTGGTATTTGCACGCGCGTCATTACGAGAGCTCCGACGACGCGTTCATCGACGGGCGCCCTGTCTACGTGGAGTTTGCAGGTTTCGGGCGTGATCGAGGCGGCGCCGGTAACGGACAATCAAATCGTCAAGGCTGGCGATCTTCTCGTGCGCATCGACGCGCGCGATTATCAGGCCGCGGTCGACCTGTCGGCGGCGCAAATGCTGCAGGCCGAGGCGGGCGTCGCCAGTGTGCGCGCGCAAATTTATGAACAAGTCGCGACAATATCAGAGGTCGGCCGGACGGTCGTGGAAGCGCAAGCCGCGCTGGATTTCTCGAAGCAGGAAAACACGCGGTATCAAGAGCTCGTGGCGAAAGGCGCCGGCACCGAGCAGCGCGCGCAGCAATCGGCCTCGGATCTCGATTCGAAACGAGCGGCGCTGTCGGCGGCTCAATTCGGCCAGTCGGCAGCCCAGCGTCAGAGGCTCGTGCTCGACGCACAGGAGAAGAGCGCCGAGGCGGCGTTGGCGACGGCCAAGGCCCAAAAAGAGGCGGCTGACGCCAATCTCAGCCGCGTCGAATTGCGCGCGACGACTGAGGGGCGGGTCACCAAGCTCACCGCCGTCGCGGGCCAACTCGTCACGCCCGGGCAGGCCGTGATGATCCTCGTGCCCCTGGAGGTTTGGGTGACCGCCAATTTCAAGGAGACGGAGCTTACGGATATCCGGCCGGGCCAAAAGGTGGCGATTTACGTCGACGCCTACGGCCGCAATTTTCCAGGTCATGTCGACAGCATTCAGGCGGGCAGCGGGACGGTGTTCAGTCTGCTGCCGGCGGAGAACGCGACAGGCAATTACGTCAAGGTCGTGCAACGCATACCCGTGAAAATCACCTTCGATCGGCAACCCGACGCTTTGCTGGGCCTCGGGATGTCCGTCGAGCCGACGGTCACGGTGCGATAGAGCCGTCGCTAAAGCGTGGGCCGGGCCCGCGCGCCGGGTCGCCGCGCTACTTGCCACGCGCCTTCGCTGCATCGGGATTGCGCGCTCGCCGCGGCGGAGGCGCCGCTATCGGTCGGCCCCCTGGCCTCGCGCCGTTCGGCGATGTGTTCCGCGAACATCGTGACGAACGCGAGGATCAAATAAATCACCACGGGCCAGGAGCGGCGACACAAACGAAGCGATACCGATGGCGCCGGCAACCACGCGGGCGAATATCAGCCATGTCGTATCCGGCGCCAGCGACCGCGCCCGCCCCAAATACGATGATCGGACGGGCGGGTGCGGCGCCGTGTTTCGCCTCGTGAGTAGTTTCCGACCCTATTTACGAGAGATCGCGATGCCTAAGATGCGAGTCCGATTGACCGCTGTCGCGCACATTTTTGAGCGACCGAGCC
>NZ_JBKQOT010000192.1:0-4097 GCF_052145395.1 Roseiarcus sp. | reverse complement strand
GTCCTCGATGCGGACGCTGTTTCCCGGCGCGGCCGAGAAGGCGGCGGAGGCGACGTATTTCAGCGGCGGCACGCGCTGCGTCAGCGCGTTGACCGAGACGACGACAACGCGCGGCCGCTCGATCGCCCCGCGCGTGCGGGCGAGGCGCGCCAGAACCGTCATGCGCTCGGCGGAGACGGCGGCGTTGGGCGAGACGCGGTCGTAGGGCTGGCAGTCCCACGAGGGCAGATAGAGCGCCTCGACCTCGGGCGCCGCGAAACCGAGCGCGTCGATGAACGCCTGCGCCCGCAGGCCATCGCGCGCGACGAACACGAGCGCCGCCGCCCGCTTCTCCGCGGACGCCGCGAGGGCGCGCGCGAGTTCCGCCACGACGAAGGCGTCGTAGCCCTCGGGGGCGCGGCACAGCGTGACGGCGCCGCCTTCGGCAAGGCGGCGAAGGGCTGGCGAGAGGTCCATCAGTTCGCTGCGGTCGCTGACCTCGGTCACTTGGCTTCGTTCGCCCTTTTCAGCGCGTCGCGCGGGGCGGCGCGAAGCCGTGCAAACAGCGGCGTGTCGCGCTCGGGCGGCGTCGGCGCCTCACCGGTGATCCACGACAGCACCTCGGGGTCGGGCGCCTCCATCAGCCGCTCGAACTCGTCGAGTTCGGCCGCGCTCATCGCAGGCAGGTTCGCGTCCGCGAAGTTGCCCATGACAAGGTCCATCTCGCGCATGCCGCGGCGCCAGGCGCGAAACAGAATCTTGCGCCGGCGCTCATCGAGCGCGGCGCTGCTCAACATCGAGCCAGACATGGAAAACCCTTCTGAATTCGGACGCCTGCGCCGTCCGAGCAATGCCGTCCTGGCCGGACTTGTTCCGGCCCTTAGACGCTCGCGTGCGAGCGCGGCTTATAATCTTGGAGAGCGGCAGTGTCAGCCCTTACGAGCGGCGCTCACTCTGCCGCAGCTCCAGCGGCGGAGGAGATTGGCCGCGGGCGGCCGATGGCCAGCGCGAGCGCCGCCGCGATTCTGCAGGCGACGCCTGCGACATAGGGCGCCGTCATGTAGGTCATGAGCTCGGTGCGGAGGAGCTTGGCGCCGAAGGCCGCCCTTCTGCGCCCTCGCGCCGCTGGCGCGTCCGCCGGGCCGCGCGTTCTTCCCGTTGGTAACAAAGCTTCTTCCGGTAAACCTTCGACCTCCGGTGGCTTAAACCGGAGGCCGAGTTCGTCGGCTCATATTTAGCGCATCATGCTGCGCCCGCCGCCGCCTTCAGGCGGAACCCAGAGCCTTGTGGACCTCTTCTTCGGAGGTGAATGGGATTTCCTTGACGCGGACGACTTCTCTCTTGTTGGAGCCGATGACGACAACCTCCGGGTGGAAGCTCCCGTGAAACGTATCGGAGACGGTGTAAGGCGTGGTGGCCGGCGGCTCGGCGAGCGGGCCCGTCCATCCCGTCACGTCGAAGGCCAAGCCGCCGACCCAATGCGGATCACGAACGATCTTGAAGCCGGAACTGAATTTGCGGGCGTGGCCCTTGACCGTGATGCGGAAAAATCCGGGCGACCCCACGCCGGTCCATACGTATGTCGCCTCGGCGCTATCGAAAGGCTCTGGTCCATAGAATGGCATAACTGTTTCCTCTCTGTGATTGCTGGCGCGAGAGGCCTTTGGCTCTCGCCCGAGCTGCGGGGCCCAGGGTAAGAGATCGGCGACGACGGCGTCCGTGACGAGAGTCACACAACTCTTTGCGTGCAGAACGTCATGCGATCCCTATCGCTCTGGGCCTGCTCGTCCCGCGTCAGATTGGCAGAGTTCAAGCGGCATACGCCGGTTGCGCGCGCGGGCGGCCGATGGTCAGCGCGAGCGCGGCCGCGATCACGCAGGCGACGCCTGCGACATAGAGCGCCGGCAGGTAGGTCATGAGCTCGGTGCGGAAGGCGCCGGCGCCGAAAGCCGCCGTCGCCGCGCCGAGCTGGTGGGCGGTGAAGATCCAGCCGAAGGTGAGGTTCGACTTCTCCGCGCCGAAGCGCTGGACGGTCGGCGGCACGGTCGCGACCCAGTCGAGACCATAGAACACGGCGAAGGCCGAGAGACCGACCACCGAGAAGTCGGTGAAAGGCAAGGCGATCAGCGACAGGCCGCGCAGCCCGTAGTAGACGAACAGAAGCCAGCGGTTGTCATAGCGGTCGCTGAGCCAGCCCGACAAAATGGTGCCGACGAAGTCGAAGGCGCCGATCGCCGCCAGCGCCCCGGCCGCCGCGACCGGCGCGACGCCGTAGTCGCCGCAGAGCGCAATCCAGTGGGTCTGGATGAGGCCGTTGGTCGAGAGGCCGCAAACGAAGAACGTGGCGAACAGCACCCAGAAGGTGCGGCTCGCCCGCGCCTCGTAGAGCGCGCGCAGGGGAGACGCGAGCATGGCGCCAAAGGCGTGGCTCTCGGCCGGCGGCGGTTCGAGCGCGCGCGCCGAACGGCGCAAGCCCGACGTCGTAGGGGCGGTCGCGCAGCAAGAGCAGCGCGACGAAGCAGGCGAGGAGCAGCATG
Source organism: Roseiarcus sp. (assembly GCF_052145395.1). NCBI lineage: Bacteria > Pseudomonadati > Pseudomonadota > Alphaproteobacteria > Hyphomicrobiales > Roseiarcaceae > Roseiarcus > Roseiarcus sp. The sequence goes on along the minus strand of NZ_JBKQOT010000192.1, from coordinate 1,581 downwards.
ACGACGACGAAGACGAGCGCGGCTCTCCAGCCGAAATCCTCGGTGAGCTTGGCCAGCAGCGGCAAAAAGACGAGCTGGCCGGTGGCGGTGCTGGCGGTCAGCATGCCGACGACGAGGCCGCGCCGGTGGTGGAACCAGCGCGCAGCGACCGTCGCGCCGAGCACGAGCGCCACCATCCCGGTGCCTAGGCCGATCAGGACGCCCCACAGCGCAACGAGTTGCCGGATCTGCGTCATGGCGAGCGAAGCGAGAACGCCGGAAGTCACCATGGCGATCGCGGCGACGACCACAGCCCGGACGCCGAAGCGGTTGATGAGGGCCGCCGCGAAGGGCGCAATCAGGCCGTAGAGAGCAAGGCGGATCGCGAAGGCCGAGGAAATGTCCGCCGCGCTCCAGCCGAACTCCTTTTCCAGCGGACCGATGAAGACGCCCGCCGCGCCCATCGCGCCGGCGTTCGCCAGCATGACCAGAAACGTCGCTCCCGCGACCACCCAGCCGTAATGGATTCCGCGCGCGCTTAAGCTCGCGGCGAGGCGGTTCGACAGCGAGAGGGCCGCCGGCCGGGCGGAGGCGCCGGGAACGGCGGCCCCATGCGGCACGATAATGGACTCCGTCATGGCGTTCTCCGTTCGGCGGGCGTCGCTCTTAAGCGGTCGGTCAAAGGCTCTGGGCGAGGACGCGGAGCGTCTCGGCGCGCTCGGCGCCGATCGCAGCCTCGATGCGGCGCTGGGCTTCGTCCCAGAGCGGCCGGGCGCGGCGCAGCCTCTCGCGGCCGGCCTCGGTCAGCGCGACCGCGGTCTCGCGCTGGTCCTCGGCGGTCGTCTCGGTCACAAGCCCCATCCGCTCCAGCACCCGGACGTTGCGCCCGACCGTCGAACGGTCGAGCTCGGCGAGCCGGGCGAGCTCGGTCAGCGATACGGCGCCCGCGCGCCGGATCCGCCGCATGAGACTATATTGCGCGACGCCGATCCCGGCCGGGGTCAGCGCCTCGTCGTAAAGCGCCGTCGTCTTGCGGGAGGCGGCGCGAAGGGCGGCGCAGTAGCAGGTCGTTTGCATGTGTGGGTATATACCCGTAAATTCCGCGGGGCGCAACGCTTGGTTTGCGCGAAGGTCACATCGCTTAAGAGGCCGAAGTCACGGCGACGAAGCTATGCGCTTGCGCGCCGTTCGCTTAGGATCGGTGTTCTTCGGGAAGGGCTGAAGCGCTATTTCGTCCCCTTTCGCCAGTCCCTCCTCGCCTGCGCCTCGCTCTCGAAAATATGCGGCGCGAGGCCGCGCTTTTTCAGCGAATCGCCGAGCTTCATTCTGAGAAATCCGCTCGTGGTGTAGCGCGAAATTCCGGAATAGCGGCGGTCGGCGAGCTGGCGCACCATCGCCGAATACGCGTCGAACAGCTCCGGCAGGATGGTGAAATTGTCGTAGTTAGCGATGACGTAGACGCGCTCGCTCACCGATGCGAGCTTCGTCTCGACGATCTTCTCCATCGTCTCGATGTCGGCCCGGTTATGCAGCGCGAAGCTCTCGAGATTGATAAAGAGGACGTTCTGCAGCGGATCAAAGGTGAAGCGGCGCTCGAGCGGG